>NZ_JBKEAE010000033.1:0-26804 GCF_047971885.1 Tropicimonas sp.
CGCGTCGCCAATGCGCGCGCCTATGACAAGTTCTACCAGGCCCTGATATCCGAGGTGCGTGTCCACAATGTGACGGCCCTGCTGTCGATGGAGGAGATCAAATCGACCACCGTGCTGCCGGTCGAGGGATAGCGCGCCGGGTGGCGATCCGGTGACGGGTGGATGGCGCGGTCTTGCGGCTTTTTTTTGCTGGCCGTCCCCTCTAGACTGCCGCGAATGGAGACCGCGCCGTGACCCGGAACCTGAGTGTCGTGCTGCTGTATCTGCTGGCTGTCGCCGGCATTTCCGGTGGTATCTGGTGGTTTGCCCTGTCGAAGGACCTCGAAACCATCTCGGCACGCGGCGAGGCGGACCTTTCGGTCGCCTCCGACCGGCTGGTCGGGCAGTTGCAGCGTTATCGCGAGGTGGCGGTCCTGCTGGCCGATCATCCGGCCGTCCGCACTGCGGTCGGGCAGGGGGAGGGTGCCGCCGCATCGGCGCTGCTGCGGACCGCCGCCGATACGACCGGTTCGCACGGGATTTTCGTCGTCGATGCGAACCGGTCGGTCCGGGCCGCATCGGAAACGGATGGCGGGGGCCGGATCGGTGATCCCGCCGTCGATCGTGCCCTGCGCGATGGCGCGCTCGGCACCGATCACGGCGTTGTCGGCACTCCGCCCGTGCGGCACTTCACCTTCGCTGCCCCGATCTATTCGCGGGACGGGCCGGTTGTGGGGGCCGTGGTCGTGCGGGCGAATATCGCGCGGATCGAAACCGAGTGGCGCGGCGATGCGATGACGGTGGCCTATACCGACGATGCGGGGCTGGTCTTCGCCTCGAACCGCACGGAATTGCTGTTTCGCCTGCGCAGTTCTGCCACCCCCGGCGCCGGCGGCCAGCCATTTCCCGACTTCCGCGCCTACAGGGTTGCGGGGCACGAGATCTGGTGGCTCGATGCCGGGCGCTACCTGCCGCGATGGGCCATCCATCTGAGCCGCCCCCTGCCGACGATCGGCATGACCGGCGAGGCGCTGGTCGATATTTCGCCCGCGATCCGGCTCGCCGGCTGGCAGGCCCTGTTCGCCGCGGCACTGGGGCTGGTTTTCGGCGCGCTGCTGTTCGTTCTTGCCGAACGGCGCCGCGCACTGGCCGAACGCCTGCGGATCGAGGCTGCCGCCAACGCGGTGCTGGAACAGCGGGTCGAGCGGCGGACGGCGGAACTGAGCGCCGCCAACCGGGCGCTCAGGCGCGAGGTGGAGGAGCGCCGCGCGACGGAAGCGGCGCTGAAACGTGCCCAGAGCGATCTGATCCTTGCCGGCAAACTGTCGGCGCTGGGGCAGATGTCGGCGGGGATCAGCCACGAACTCAACCAGCCGCTGATGGCGATCTCCTCCTATGCCGAAAACGGCGAGGCGTTTCTGGAGCGCGGCAAGCCTGCGCGCGCGGCCGAAAACCTGTCGCGCATCGCCGATCTGGCGCGCAGGATGGGGCGGATCATCCGCAACCTGCGGGCCTTTGCCCGGCAGGAGGTGCAGCCGGTGCGCCCGGTCGATCTGGGGACGGTTGTCGAGGCGGCGCTGGATTTCGCCGCCGGCCGGCTCAAACGCCATGGCGTGGACCTGGACTGGCAGCCGCCCGCCGCCCCCGTGATGGTGATGGGCGGCGAGGTCCGGTTGCAGCAGGTGGCGATGAACCTGATCTCGAACGCCATCGACGCCATGGGAGGCCGCGATGAACGGCGGCTGACCATCCGGGTGGCGGATGGGGCGCCGGTGGCGCTGACCGTTGCCGATACCGGCGGCGGGATCGCGGCGCCCGACCGGATCTTCGATCCGTTCTATTCGACCAAGGAGGTCGGAAAATCCGAGGGGATGGGGCTGGGCCTGTCGATCTCCTATCGGATCGTCGAGGGCTTCGGCGGGGCGATCCGCGGCGAGAACGATCCCCGGGGCGGGGCCGTCTTCACCGTCGAACTCAGCCCGGCGGTGCGCGAGGCGGCGGCGTGACGGTCAGGGTCCTGCTGGTGGATGACGACCGGGCGGTGCGCGATGCGCTTGCCCAGACCCTTGAACTGGCCGATCTCAGGCCGGTCACCGCCGGCAGCTATATCGAGGCCAAGGATCACGTCTCGCGCGAGTTTGCCGGCGTTGTCGTGACCGATATCCGCATGCCCGGCAAGGACGGTTTTGCGCTGCTCGATTTCGTGCGCAGCGCCGATCCCGACCTGCCGGTTATCCTGCTGACCGGCGAGGGCGACGTGCCGATGGCGGTGCGCGCGATCTCGAACGGAGCATTCGACTTTCTGGAAAAACCCTGCTCTCCCAAAGCATTGCTGACCGTTGTTCAGAAAGCACTGGCAGCACGTCATCTGGTGATGGAAAACCGGCGGCTGAAGCGCGAGCTTGATCGCGCCGACGCGGCGGCGCGCATGCTGCGCGGCACCTCGCGGCAATCCGAGGAACTGCGGCGCCGGGTGCGGATGGTTGCCCGGGCCGGGGCCGAGGTGCTGGTGACCGGGCCGCCGGGTTCGGGCACCTCGAAGGTGGCCGAGGTGATCCACCTGCTGTCGCCATCGGCCGCGCAACCGCTGGTCAAGCGGTCGGCTGCCGCGCTGACGCCGGAAACGCTGGACGAGGCGCTGCGCATCGCCGGTGCCGGCACGCTGTTTCTCGACGAGGTTTCGGTGCTCGGGCCGGCGGTGCAGTTCGTGCTGCTGGAACGGCTCGATGCCGGCGGCGACGCCCGGGTGATCGCGGGAACCTACCGCGATCTTGCGACCGAGGTTGCCGATGGGCATTTCTCGGCCGACCTGGCGATGCGGCTCGATGTGATGCGCGTCACCATCCCGCCGCTCGACGAGCGCAAGGAGGATATTCCACCGCTCTTCCGTCACTATGTGGCGCTCGCCTGCGAGCAGGCGGCACTGCCGCAGCCGGAAATCACGCCCGAGGTGATCGCCCGGCTGATGGCGCAGGACTGGCCCGGCAATGCCCGCAGCCTGATGAACGCGGCGATGCGCTTTGCCATGGGCTTCACCGATCCCGCCCCCGAGCGTGAACTGGGGCTTTCCGAGCATCTGGCGCAGGTCGAGCGCACGTTGCTGGTTGCGGCGCTCGAAAAGGCGCAGGGTCGCGCGGTCGAGGCGGCGCGGGCGCTGAAACTGCCGCGCAAGACCTTCTACGACAAGCTGGCGCGGCACGGGTTGCGGGCGGAAGATTACCGCGACGGATAATTTGTGCGAAATTCCGCACAGATCCGGAATCCGCGCGTGCGAACAACCGCACAACTGGGCAATCCCGACTTGTGCGACACATCATGATTGCCATGTAGTAATCTGAATTCAAATAGAAAATATCCACAAGCCGCAGGCGTCATTTTTTCCCTTTGTGGATTGTTCCCACTCTGCTTCCTTTTGATGCAGGGTCCGTGGAAAAATGCGGGCCGCATGCCTAATGACATGTCTTGGGAGGACGTCCGCATGAAATTCCTGACCGCCGCCACGGCCGTCGTGGCGCTGACTGTTGGTGCCGGAGCCGCGACCGCCAGTTGCGACAACGGCGAGATCGTCATCAAGTTCAGCCATGTGACCAATACCGACAAGCACCCGAAGGGGATCGCCGCGAGCATGCTGCAACAGCGCGTCAACGACGAGATGAACGGCGTTGCCTGCATGGAGGTCTATCCGAACTCGACCCTCTACAACGACGACCAGCTTCTTGAGGCGATGCTTCAGGGCGATGTGCAGATGGGCGCGCCCTCTCTGTCGAAATTCGAGAAGTTCACCAAGAAGTTCCGCATCTTCGACCTGCCGTTCATGTTCCGGGACATGGAAGCGGTCGACACGTTCCAGAACTCGGAAGCCGGACAGGCGATGATGGAGACCATGGCGCGCCGCGGGCTGCTCGGGCTTCAGTTCTGGCACAACGGGCTGAAGCAGTTTTCGGCCAACAAGCCGCTGATCGAGCCGGGCGATGCGGCGGGGCTGAAATTCCGTGTCCAGCCGTCCGACGTGCTGGTGGCGCAGATGGAGGCGCTCAAGGCCTCGCCGCAGCCGATGGCATTCTCAGAGGTGTACGGCGCGCTTCAGACCGGCGTTGTCGACGGACAGGAGAACACCTGGTCCAACATCTACGGCCAGAAGTTCTTTGAGGTGCAGGACGGCATCACCGAAACCAACCACGGGGTTCTAGACTATCTGGTGGTGACGTCGACCGACTGGTGGGAAAGCCTCGACCCGGCGGTGCGCGACCAGCTTGCGACGATCCTTGCCGAGGTTTCGGCCGACCGGAACGCGGCGATCGCCCAGGTGGACGCCGAAAACCGCCAGGCGATTCTCGATGCAGGCGGGGTAATCCGCGAACTGACGCCCGAACAGCGCCAGCACTGGGTCGACGCGATGAAGCCCGTCTGGGACCAGTTCGAAGGGGACGTGGGCGCCGACAACATCGAAGCAGCCCAGCAGATCAACAACACCATGTAAGATACTCCAGAGCCGCCACAGGGCGGCTCCTTTTTGGCACTGCGGCCCCGTTGCGGCGGGGCCGTTCTCGCCACACCGGGCCGCAGGACGCCCGGGCAACGCGGAGGAGACCCATGTCATCGCGATATGAACCCAGAACCAACCTCGGACGGCTGGTCAATACCTTCGAGGAGACGTTTATCGCGGCGCTTCTGGGGGTGATGACGATGATCACCTTCGTCAACGTCGTCATCCGGTACGTGTTCAACAGCAGTTTCGGGCGCTGGCTGGAAAAGGTTCTCGGCATCGACCTGCCGACATCGCTGATCTGGGGGCTCGAGGTCGTTCTGGTGCTGTTTGCCTGGCTGGTTCTCTACGGCATATCCTATGGCTTCAAGATCAACAGCCACCTTGGCGTCGACGCGCTGCTCAACGTCGTCAGCCGCGGCACCGGCAGGGTGCTGACGATCGTGGCGGCACTGCTCTGCGTTTTCTACGCCATGTTGCTGATGAAGGGCGCCTGGGATTACTGGGCCCCCTTCGCCGGGTTCGAGGCGACAACCGGCCGCTGGTTTCCGACCGGCTTCGATCCGGCGACCCGCGATCAAGCCTGGTACGAGACCGACCAGATCCCGATGCTGGACTGGCTGCGCTTTCTCGAACCGATCTTCAACGAAGGCGAACCCTACG
The DNA here is from genome assembly GCF_047971885.1 of Tropicimonas sp. NCBI lineage: Bacteria > Pseudomonadati > Pseudomonadota > Alphaproteobacteria > Rhodobacterales > Roseobacteraceae > Tropicimonas > Tropicimonas sp. The sequence goes on from NZ_JBKEAE010000033.1 coordinate 5,129, forward strand.
AGAAACTGCCGCGCTTCATTCCCTATTTCATCCTGCCCCTTGGCGCCGCGCTGATCCTTCTCAGGGTCGTTCAGGCGACGATGCGGGTGATAAGTGGCTATCAGGAAAGCATGATCGTCAGCCATGAAGCCGAAGACGCGGTTGAAGATGTCGCCGCCATGAACCGCGAGGACTGAACCAGATGGAAGTTTTCATCCTCTTTGTCCTGATCATCGCGCTGCTGATGATCGGTGTGCCGATCGCGGTGTCGCTCGGCCTCAGTTCCATGATGTTCCTGCTGGTCTATTCGGATACCTCGCTCGCATCGATCGCCCAGACCCTCTATCAGGCGATGGCGGGGCATTACACGCTGCTGGCGATCCCGTTCTTCATCCTTGCCTCCAGCTTCATGTCGACGGGCGGCGTGGCGAAGCGGATCATCCGCTTTTCGATCGCCTGTGTCGGTCATGTGCGCGGCGGACTGGCGATTGCCGGGGTCTTCGCCTGCATGCTGTTCGCGGCGCTTTCGGGCAGTTCGCCCGCCACGGTGGTGGCCATCGGTTCGATCGTGATCGCGGCGATGCGCCAGGTGGGCTATACCAAGGATTTTGCCGCCGGCGTGATCTGCAACGCCGGGACGCTCGGTATCCTGATCCCGCCATCAATCGTGATGGTGGTCTATGCCTCGGCGACCGATGTTTCGGTGGGGCGGATGTTCCTCGCCGGCGTGATCCCCGGCCTGCTGGCCGGCGGGATGCTGATGGTGACGATCTATATCATGGCCGTCATGCGCAACATGCCCAAGGGCGAATGGCAGGGCTGGGGCGAGGTTGCCGACAGCTTTGGCGATGCCTTCTGGGGGCTGATGCTGATCGTCATCATCATGGTCGGCATCTACGGCATTCCGGGCCTGACCGGGGCGATCTTCACCCCGACCGAGGCCGCCGCCGTGGCGTCGGTCTATGCCTTCCTGATCGCGGTCTTCGTCTATCGCGACATGGGGCCACTGGCGGGCACCAACGGCGGGCATCCCGTTTCGCTGCTGCAAAAACCCTATGCGCTGGTGACCGCATGGTTTCACCGCGACACGATGCGCACCCTTCTGGACGCGGGCAAGCTGACCATCTCGCTGATGTTCATCATCGCCAACGCGCTGATCCTCAAGCACGTTCTGACCGACGAGCAGATACCGCAGCAGATCGCGAGCGCCATGCTCGACGCCGGCTTCGGCAAGATCATGTTCCTGATCATCGTCAACGTGATCCTGCTGATCGGCGGACAGTTCATGGAACCGTCGGGGCTGATCGTCATCGTTGCGCCGCTGGTCTTTCCGATCGCCATCCAGCTTGGGGTGGACCCGATACACCTCGGGATCATCATGGTGGTCAACATGGAGATCGGCATGATCACACCGCCGGTCGGTCTCAACCTGTTCGTGACCTCGGGGGTCGCGGGCATGTCGATGATGCGGGTCGTGCGTGCGGCGCTGCCGTTCCTGGCGGTGCTGTTCGTCTTCCTGATCATCGTGACCTATGTGCCGTGGATTTCGACATACCTGCCAACAACCCTGATGGGGCCGGAGATCATCACAAACTGATCCCGCCGCGCGGGGGAAGGCAGAAACTGGGCGGCCGCGCTGGCCGCCCTTTTTTCTTCCGGCGGGCGCCGAACTGGGAAGGCGTTGCCTGACAAATAACTGAGTTAAACAATAGGGAATAGCTTGACCCCCGGCCCGGCTGCCTGCAAACAGGGGCGGACGAAACGGACAGGGAGACGATCATGTTCAATTGCAAGAGCCGCGCGCTTGCCGCCGCAATGGTGGCGCTTTCCGGTGCCGCGGCGTTGGCCGAGGGTGAGCTGAACATCTATTCCTCGCGCCATTACGATACCGACGACCAGCTATACGGCGACTTCGAGGAAGCGACCGGCATCACCATCAACCGGATCGAGGGCAACGCCGACGAGTTGATCGCGCGCATGCAGGCCGAGGGGATCAACAGCCCGGCCGACGTGCTGATCACCGTCGATACCTCGCGGCTCTATCGTGCCAAGCAGGCGGGCGTGTTGCAGCCGGTCGAATCGGCGGTGCTCGAGGAGCGCATCCCCGGCTACCTGCAGGACGCCGATAACGACTGGTTCGGGTTCTCGCAGCGCTCGCGCGTGATCTTCTATGACAAGAACGGAGTGACCGATCCGCCGCAGACCTATGCCGATCTGGCCGATCCGAAATACAATGGGATGATCTGCATCCGCTCGTCGACCAACACCTACAACCAGACCCTGCTGGCCGCCGTGGTGACCCACGAGGGCGAGGAGGCCGCCAGGGCATGGGCACAGGGCGTGGTCGACAACATGGCCCGGCCGCCGCAGGGCGGCGATACCGACCAGCTTCGCGGTCTGGTGTCGGGCGAATGTGCGATTGCGGTCTCGAACACCTATTACTTCGCCCGCGCGCTCAGGACCGAGGTCGAGAGGCTTTCGGGTTCGATCGACCGGATCGGCTGGGTCTTTCCCGACCAGGACGGCAACGGCGCGCATATGAACCTGTCGGGGGCGGGGGTGGCGGCGCATGCCCCCAACCGCGAGAACGCGGTCAGGTTCCTCGAATATCTGTCGAGCGATTCGGCGCAGAGGTATTTCTCGGGCGGGAACGACGAATATCCGGCCGTCGACGGGGTAGAGATTTCGGCCTCGGTGCAGCAGCTAGGAGAGTTCAGGCGCGACGAGGTCGACCTGTCGGCGGTGGCCGAGAACCTGCCGGTCGCGCAGGTGATTTTCAACGAGGTCGGCTGGAAATAGCCACCGCCGGACGAAACGGCAGGGCGCCATCCGCACGGATGGCGCCTGGTGTTGCGGTCACTCAGCCGCTACCGGTGCCGGGCCCCAGACGCGCGAATGGCGCTCGCCCAGGTGGCGGCAGACCAGGATGACCGGCAGCAGACCGACAGCGACGATCACCAGGCTCGGAACCGCCGCACCGTCGAGCCGCTCGTCCGAGGCCAGCCGGTGCGCCTGCACCGCCAGCGTATCGAAGTTGAAGGGGCGCATGATCAGCGTCGCCGGCAGTTCCTTCATCACGTCGACAAAGACGACCAGCAGCGCGGTCAGGACCGAAGGGCGCAGGATCGGCAGGTGGACCCGGCGCAACATCTCCATCGGCGTCTTGCCTAGGGTGCGGGAAACGGCGTCGATATTGTCGTGAATGGTGCCGAGTCCGCTGTCGTAGGTGTTGAGCGCCGCCGCCAGGAACCGGACCATGTAGGCGACCACCAGAAGCCAGATCGAGCCGGTGAAGAGCAGGCCGGTCGAAAGGCCGAAGGTGCTGCGCATCCAGGCGTCGAGCGCGTTGTCAAGGGCGGCGAAGGGCACCAGCAGCCCGACCGCGATCACTCCGCCCGGTACGGCGTAGCCGATCCGGGCGAGGTGGGCGGCGGCGGACGAAACCCGCCCCGGCCACAGTCGCTGCCGGAAGCCGACCAGAACCGCCGCCAGCACCGTCAGGACCGAGGCCGTACCGGCCAGGATTACGGTATTGCGCAGGTATCCCAGATAGCGCGGGCTGAAGAGATCCTGATCCGAAGACAGCCCCATGGCGACCAGCAGCGCCACCGGCAGCAGGAAGCCGAAGGCGACGGGAAGGGTGCAGAGCATCGTCGCCCCCCAGGCGTTAAGGCCGGTCAGCCGGGTGGGTGGCAGGCGTTCGAAGCGCTTGCCGGCGGCGTGATGGCGCGCGGCGCCGCGCTGGATGCGCTCCAGCATCGCCAGCGTCAGCGCAAAACCCAGCAGGCAGAGCGCAAGCTGCGCCGCCGCCGCCCGGTCGGCCATGGTGAACCAGCTTGTGTAGATGCCGGTGGCGAAGGTCTGGACCGAGAAATACGAGACGGTGCCGTAATCGGCGATGGTTTCCATCACCGCCAGCAACACGCCGCCGGCAATCGCCGGACGCGCCATCGGCAGGCTGACGCGCAGGAACGCCGTCCATGGCCCGCGACCAAGCGCGCGCGCCGCAAGAAAGGCCGTGGCGCTCTGTTGCAGGAAGGCGGCGCGCGCCAGCAGGTAGACGTAGGGATAAAGGACGAGGATCAGCATCAGCGCCGCACCGGGTACCGAGCGGATTTCGGGAAACCAGTAGTCGCGCGGCCCCCAGCCGGTGAGCGTTCGCAGTAGGGTCTGCACCGGGCCGGGGTGATCGAGAAAGTCGGTATAGGCGTAGCCCATCACATAGGCCGGAAAGGCCAGCGGCAGGGCAAGCGCGATCTCGAACAGACGCGCGCCGGGAAACCGTGTCATGGTTACCAGCCAGGCCGCCCCGGAGCCAATGGCGGCCGTGCCGATCGCCACGATCAGTACCAGTTGCAGAGTGGTCGCGGTGTAGGTCCACAGGACCGTGTCGGCCAGGTGGCGCAGGGTCCGGGTGTTTCCGAGCAGCGCTGCGATCGCCACCGCCACCATGGGCAACAGACAGAGCAGGCCGACAACGACAGCCCCTCCGCGCAGGACGCCGGTCGCAAGCCGGTCGGCAGGTGCGGAGGGGCGTGCTTTCATGGTGCCGTTATATCAGGCGTCTTGCAGCGCGTCGATGATGGCCCCGAAATCGGCGGCCTTCAGCGAGGCGCCACCGACAAGCGCACCATCGACATTGCCGACGGCAAAGATCTCGGCCGCGTTCGACGGTTTGACCGAGCCGCCGTAGAGCAGCGACACGGTGGTGCCGACATCGCCGCCGAACCGTTCGACGAGGCGGGCGCGTATGAAATCGTGCACCTCGACGATCTGGTCGATGGTCGGAATGCGGCCGGTGCCGATGGCCCAGACCGGTTCGTAGGCGACGACCAGTGTCACGCCGGTCACGTTGTCGGGGATCGAGCCGGCAAGCTGGGTGCCGATGACGTCGAGCGTCACACCTTCGTCACGCTGGGTTTCGGTCTCGCCGACGCAGACGATCGCCACAAGCCCGGCGCCAACAGCGGCTTCGGCCTTGGCACGGACGATCGCGTCGGTTTCGCCATGGTCGGTGCGGCGCTCGGAATGGCCGACGATGACATAGGCGCCGCCCGCGTCCTTGATCATGCCGGCCGAGGTGTCGCCGGTATGCGCGCCCGATGCGGCGGCGTGGCAATCCTGCGCGCCGGTGGCGATGGGGCCGTCGCCGATGCGGCGGCTCATCCGTTCGAGCAGCGTCGCCGGCGGGCAGATCAGGATGCCGCAGTTCGGCGACGGATAGGCCGCCAGCATTGCGTCGATTTCGGCCAGCGAGGCCGAGGTGCCGTTCATCTTCCAGTTTCCGGCAGCAAGTTTCTGCGCCATGGGGTCTCTCCGGTTGGCTGACTTGGGTTGGCGTCAATTTGCAGGGGAGAGGGGGGGCGTCAAGGGCCGGAAGGCGCGGCGCATTGATGCGATGCGACGTGCGGTCAGCCGACCGGCGGGCGCAGGCCGGTGTCGCCCAGCAGCGCCGCGATCGCCCGCAGCTTCCGGTCGCGCCAGCGGGAAATCCGCTCGGCGGTGGTACGGAGCGGCAGCGCCTCGTCCGCCAGCGCCGGCCCGTCGGCGGTAAGCGCATAGGCTGCTGGCCCGTGCAGGAACAGCCACTGACCCAGCGTGCTCTCCAGCCTACCATGCCGGCGGCCAAGCGTCGGGATGCTGGTTCCGGTCTGCCCTGCTGCTGCCGAAGGCGATCCCGTCTCGGCCACCGCAAGAAAGAGGTTCAGATCGTCGAGCGGAATGTTTTTTATTCGCTTGTTGATCCGTTCTGGGAATTGCACCCGTCGTTGACCGAAAGCGCCCTGATCGAAGGATGTATCGAAAGCCTGCGCCGCCGCAAGCGGCGGTTGCGCCGGCTGGCGGCGATTTTCGGACGGCGCAAGAACCGCCAGGCGAAAACGGCCGGGGCGGGGGTTGCCAATCCGGCGGTCAGGCCGGTTTGTCTGCCGTCAGGCTCTCGTCGAACTTGATCGATTCGCCGCAGCCGCAGGCTTCGGTGACATTGGGGTTGTTGAAGCGGAAGCCGGATTCGAGCAGCGAGGTTTCATAGTCGATCTCGGTTCCGAACAGGAACATCTGCGCCCTTGGGGCGATCATCACCCGCGCGCCGTCCTGCTCGACCACCTCGTCCATCGGGTCGACGCTGTCGGCGAAATCCATTGTGTATTCCATGCCGGCGCAGCCGCCCTTCCTGACGCCGATACGCAGGCCCTGATGCCCCCTTTGCGCCATCAGGCGGTTGATCTGTGCCGCGGCACGCGGGGTCATGCTGACGGCCTGTTTGCCGGGGATGGAGAACATCGGATAGATCCTTTTTGTCAGGATACAATCTAGGCTGTACCCGGCTTCTGCTCAAGGGGCGGCGGGCAGAAGCTGCGACACCAGCCCCTGAATTCCGAATGCCACCAGCAGCGACCAGCCGACCGACGCGAGCGTGCCAATGATGACGTATTCGGCAATGCGCCGGTCGTCCCTGGTTGCGTTGAACCGCAGCAGCGACTTGGCGGCGATCAGAAAGGCGACACCGGTCGGGTGTCCGGCGACCACGAGAACGAAGGTCAGCCCGCGCTCAAGCTCGCCGATCAACCGGCCGGCATCGTTCAGCCCGCCCGACAACACGCGCGAACGGACCCAATAGCTGCGATAGGGCGCGAGAAGCTTGACGATGGCGAAGCCGCCGGCGCGAACCGCAAGGATCATGCCGGCGCTCCATGCCATCGCGACCGGCAACCACGGATCGAGCGGGTCGGGCAAAAGGCCGGGCCAGTGGCCGAGGCTCCACAGATCCGGCCGCCAGGCGGCGATGAGCAGCAGGGTCAGCAGATGCACCGCCTGGTCGGCGACATAGGGGCCAGGCCCGTCGCCCAGCCGGGCCTTGATTGCGTCGGTGACCAGATGGGTCAGAGCGAGCGCGCCCAGCGGCAGCGCCCATTGCACCACCGGTACCCACAGGCCCAGCGCGGCAATCGCGGTGAGAAACACGATCAGCATGTGCAGCAGCAAAGCGGCGGGGCGGCGCTTGTTGGCGACGATCCAGCCGGTCTGAAAGACGAAATCGGCCAGAACATGGGCCAGCAGCAGGGCGGCCAGGGTTTCGCTCATCGCGCCTGTTCCGGACGGATACCGAAAGTATTTTTGCTTTCGTTTTTGTATGGAAAGGGTTTCAACCTGCGGCATCCTCCTGCTCGATCAGCCGCAGCGCCGCGTCCAGCGCATCGAAGCCGGCGGCGGCCAGCGCCTGTGTAACGGCCTGCCGCGTTATGCCAAGCCGTTGGGCAACATCCGCATGGCGCGGCGGATCGCCGGGAACGAGCATCGGGTGAAGCGCGCGCGCCTGCGCCGCTGTCCATTCCTGCGCTATCAGGTCGGCCAGCCGCGTTGCCGCGCCGATTGCGCCCCCTGAGGCGTGACGCATCCTTTCGGGGCCGGTCATCGAATCCAGCCCGCGCCCGGCGGCAACGAACACTGCGTCTGTCGCGCTGTTGAGGTCGGGTCCGCTGCCCGGGCCGCCGGCGCCCGTCGCGATGGAAATCCGGGTCGTGATGCCCTTGCCAAGCGCGCGGATGGCGGATTGCATGTAGAGGGCGGAGCGCAGGGCGCGCACTGGCTGCGCCAGCACAACCTGCCAGCCGTCGCCGCGCTGGCGGGTAAAGCGCAGTTCCGCGCCATGCCATGTGGACATATCGCCGGCGGCGGTGGCAAGTGCCGACATCACGTCATCGAGCCGCTGCCGGGGCAGGGCGGTCGAGGCGACGATATCACCGGAAAGCACCGCAATCGGCATGATCACTCCTTTGAGACGATCATGGGCGTATTGTCGGATTTGGCAAGTCTTTTCGATTTCATATGCATTGAGAAACCGAAAAAACTTGCGGAATTGTTACATGAAACCCAGTTCCAGCCGCGCCTCGTCGGACATCATGTCCATCCCCCAGGGCGGATCCCAAGTCAGATCCACATCCACCTGCTTGACGCCGGGAAGCGGTTCGATGGCTTCGGCCACCCAGCCGGGCATCTCGCCGGCCACCGGGCATCCGGGGGCGGTGAGGGTCATGATGACCCGCACTTCCGATTCGTCGCTGATGTCGATCGTATAGACCAGCCCCAGATCGTAGATGTTCACCGGAATCTCCGGGTCATAGACGGTGCGGCAGGCCTCGACGACGGAATCGTAGAGCGGATGGTCGGTGCTGGAGGGCCGGATCAGCGGCTCCCCTTCCATTGGGGCGGTCTCGGCGGTCATTTCCTCTCCCGGTGCGGAGAATTTGTTGACCGATTATATAAGGAACGCGCGCGCTCCGGTCCACCCCTAGCTGTCGGTCCCGGTGCCTCAGCGTGAAACGGGGAACCGTCAGCCTGAACGCAACGCCGGTCAGGGCGGTTTCGCTGCCTCTTGGCATTTTCGCCCCGCCGCGTAGAAGGCGGGTCATGACAGAGCGATTTTCCTTTTCCCTTCTGGCGACCGATGGCAAGGCGCGGCTGGGCGTGATCTCGACCCCGCGCGGCGAAATCCGCACGCCCGCCTTCATGCCGGTCGGCACGGCGGGCACGGTCAAGGCGATGATGCCGGAAAGCGTGCGTGCGACCGGGGCCGATATCCTGCTTGGCAACACCTATCACCTGATGCTGCGCCCGACCGCCGAGCGGATCGACCGTCTGGGCGGCCTGCACCGGTTCATGAACTGGGATCGCCCGATCCTGACCGACTCGGGCGGGTTTCAGGTGATGAGCCTGAGCGATCTGCGCAAGCTGACCGAGGACGGCGTGACCTTCCGCAGCCATGTCGACGGCTCCAGGCATTTTCTCGGCCCCGAGCGGTCGATGGAAATCCAGCGCCTGCTGGGATCGGACATCGTTATGTGCTTCGACGAATGTCCCGCCCTGCCGGCGGACGAGGCGCGGGTGGCCGAAAGCATGCGGCTGTCGATGCGCTGGGCGGCACGGTCGCGCGACGCCTTTGGCGACCGGCCGGGGCATGCGCTGTTCGGCATCCAGCAGGGCGGCGTCACGCACGACCTGCGCGCCGAAAGCGCCGAGGCGCTGCGGGCCATCGGATTCGATGGCTACGCGCTCGGCGGGCTTGCGGTGGGCGAGGGGCAGGAGGCGATGTTCGGCGTTCTGGACTTTGCCCCCGACATGCTGCCCGCCGACCGGCCGCGTTATCTGATGGGGGTCGGCAAGCCCGACGATATCGTCGGCGCGGTCAGGCGCGGTGTCGACATGATGGATTGCGTTCTGCCGTCGCGCTCGGGGCGGACGGGGCAGGCGTTTACCCGGCGCGGTGTGGTCAACATCAAGAACGCCCGCCATCAGGACGACCCGCGCCCGCTGGACGAGGCCTGCACCTGCCCGGCCTGCCGCAACTATTCGCGTGCCTATCTGCACCATGTCTTTCGCGCGAAGGAGATCATCTCGTCCATGCTGCTGACCTGGCACAACCTTCGGTATTTTCAGGACATCATGCAGGGAATGCGCGAGGCCATCGCGGCCGGAGAGTTCGCCGCGTGGCAGGCCGGGTTCGAAGCGGCGCGCGCCGAAGGCGATATCGAGCCGCTGTAGGGACGGCCGGGTCCGTGCGATTGCCGGCATCGTGAACGGGCTGTGGGCAAATGTCGGCTTGCCCCGACCGCCGGCGAAGCGCATGAATGACCGGATGATTGTCCGGTTGAATATTCCCCGCGGGATACCCAATTGAACCAAACATGAACGGAGAAGGCCGAGCGCTGCCGAAAATCGGGGCCGGTGCCTTCTTGCCAGAACAGGAAGTCGAGCATGCAAGAGTCTTTGAGCCAATCGTATCCGGTGCTGCCGCTGCGGGACATTGTGGTATTTCCCCACATGATCGTTCCGCTGTTCGTCGGCCGGGAAAAATCCGTCCGCGCGCTGGAAGAGGTGATGCAGGACGACAAGCAGATACTTCTGGCCAGTCAGATCGATCCGTCCGATGACGATCCGACGACCGAAGGGATATACCGGACGGGCGTTCTCGCCAACGTGTTGCAATTGCTGAAACTGCCCGACGGCACGGTGAAGGTGCTGGTCGAGGGGATCGGCCGTGTTCGTATCGCGTCCTATCTGGAGAACGACGAGTTCTTCGAGGCGCGGGCCGAGGCGCTGCAGGAGGAAACCGGCGACGAGGAAACCGTGCGGGCGCTGATCCGCTCGGTGGCCGAGGAGTTCGAGCGCTACTCCAAGATAAAGAAGAACATCCCCGAAGAGGCGCTGACCGCGGTGGCCGGAACACGCGATGCCGCGCGGCTCGCCGATCTGGTCTCGGGGCACCTCGGCCTTGAGGTGGCGCAGAAGCAGGAGCTTCTGGAGACGCTTTCCGTCGCCGAGCGGCTGGAAAAGGTCTATGGCCTGATGCAGGGCGAGATGTCGGTTCTTCAGGTCGAGAAGAAGATCAAGACCCGCGTCAAGAGCCAGATGGAGCGCACCCAGCGCGAATATTACCTCAACGAGCAGATGAAGGCGATCCAGCGCGAGCTGGGCGATGGCGAGGAAGGCCAGAACGAGGTTGCCGAGCTCGAGGCGAGGATCGCCGCCACCAAGCTGTCGAAAGAGGCGCGCGAAAAGGCCGAGGGCGAGTTGAAGAAGCTGCGCAACATGAGCCCGATGTCTGCCGAGGCGACGGTGGTGCGCAACTACCTCGACTGGATGCTGTCAATCCCGTGGGGCACCAGATCCCGCGTCAAGAAAGACCTGCACAAGGCGCAGGAGGTGCTCGATAACGATCACTTCGGGCTCGAGAAGGTCAAGGAACGCATCGTCGAATATCTGGCCGTGCAGCAGCGCAGCCAGAAGCTCAAGGGGCCGATCATGTGCCTTGTCGGGCCTCCGGGTGTCGGCAAGACATCGCTCGGCAAATCGGTCGCGCGGGCAACAGGGCGCGAGTTCATCCGCATTTCGCTCGGCGGCGTGCGCGATGAGAGCGAGATCCGCGGCCACCGGCGGACCTATATCGGCTCGATGCCGGGCAAGATCATCCAGGCGCTGAAAAAGGCGAAAACCACCAATCCGCTCATCCTGCTCGACGAGATCGACAAGATGGGGCACGATTTCCGTGGCGATCCGGCCTCGGCGATGCTGGAAGTGCTCGATCCGGAACAGAACTCGACCTTCGTCGATCACTATATGGAGGTGGAATACGACCTCTCGAACGTGATGTTCCTGACGACGGCGAACAGCTACAACATGCCGAGCCCGCTGCTCGACCGGATGGAGATCATCCCGCTTGCCGGCTACACCGAAGACGAGAAGCGCGAGATCGCCAAGCGCCATCTGCTTGCCAAGCAGACCAGGAACCACGGCCTGAAACCGTCGGAGTTCGAACTGACGGACGAGGCGCTGACCGAAATCATCCGGACCTATACCCGCGAGGCGGGGGTGCGGAACCTCGAGCGCGAGATCGCCAAGCTCTGCCGCAAGGCGATCACCCGGATCGTCAAGAAAGAGGGCGACAAGGTTGTCGTCCATCCGGCCGATCTGGAGGAATATCTCGGGGTGAAGCGGTTCCGCTACGGTCTGGCCGAGAAGGAAGACCAGATCGGCGTGGTCACCGGCCTTGCCTGGACCAGCGTCGGCGGCGACCTGCTGTCGATCGAGGCGCTGAAACTGCCCGGCAAGGGGCGGATGAAGACCACCGGCAAGCTGGGCGACGTGATGAGGGAATCGATCGAGGCCGCGTCCTCGTTCGTGCGGGCGATCAGCCCCGAGATCGGGGTGAAGCCGCCGGTATTCGAGAAGATCGACATCCACGTCCACGTCCCCGAAGGCGCCACACCCAAGGACGGGCCGAGCGCCGGCGTTGCGATGGTGACTTCCATCGTCTCGGTGCTGACGCAGATACCGGTGCGCAAGGACATCGCCATGACCGGCGAGGTAACGCTGCGCGGCAACGTGCTGCCGATCGGCGGGCTCAAGGAGAAACTGCTCGCCGCCTTGCGCGGGGGCATCACCACGGTTCTCATCCCCGAGGAAAACGCCAAGGATCTGCCCGAGATCCCCGACAACGTGAAAGAGGGGCTGACGATCATCCCCGTAGCGCACGTGCGCGACGTGCTGAAGAACGCGCTGGTGCGGATGCCCGAACCCATCGAATGGGACCCGGCGGCAGAGGAAGCGGCGGCGCTGGCGGCCAAGGCCGACATCGACAGCCCGGCCGCCACGGCACACTGAGCGGACCGGCAACCAGATGGAAGGCGCGGCTTCGGCCGCGCCTTTTCGTTTGTCTGACAGGCTGCCGCCGGTCGGCTCACCGGCTGCTGTCCAGTGACCGAATGTGGGCGAAAAATACGGAAAACCGCGTATCGGCCCGGCCGGTCGGCATGACGGCCTGCGCGAAAGGGCGTTTGGCATCGAACAGCTGTACGTATCTGCGGCCTTGTCACCATACGTGACAGGGCAGAAACAGGCGCGGCGTGCCGTCGAGGCAATGGCGGCAGTGACAGTCCAGCAGGGAAAATCCCGCTTGCAGCCTTCGGGCGGGGCGGCTAAGGACAGCGCCCAAGGGTGATTAGCTCAGTGGTAGAGCGCTTCGTTCACATCGAAGATGTCGGGGGTTCAAATCCCTCATCACCCACCATTCGGTCAACGCTGTGCGCGCTGCGGAACCGCGCCGGTTCATGGAACGCCATTTCGCGCCTTGCAATCGGCCAAAGCCAGGCGCGGCAGCGGGGATATTGACTGGACGGCGTTCTTCTCTCCGTGCGATCAGTGCACTCCTGCAAGGGCCGGACGGGGAAGCCCATGGATACGCTGCCGATCTTTCTGAAAATCCGCGATCGCGACGTGCTGGTCGATGGTGGCGGTACCGTCGCCGCGCGGCGGATCGAACGGGCGCTGTCGGCCGGGGCGCGGGTGTCGGTCTTCGATCCGGACCCCGGAGACGAGGTTCTGCGGCTGCTTGCCGCCGGCGCCGGCGGGCTGCGCCACGAGCGGCGCGTGCCGTGCCTGAAAGACGTGTCGGGCTGTTGCGTCGTCTGGGGTGTCTCGGGCGATGCCGCGCGCGATGCCGCGCTTTACCAATGGTCGCGACAGGCCGGCGCGCTGTGCAATATCGCCGACCGGCCCGATCTGTGCGACTTCATCACCCCGTCGATTGTCGATCGCGCGCCGGTGGTGGTGGCAATCTCGACCGGTGGGGCGGCACCGGTCATCGCCCGTACGCTCAGGGCGCGGATCGAGACCATGCTGAAACCCTCCTACGGCAGGCTCGCCGCCTTTGCCGGCGGCTTCCGCGAGCGGATCGCCGCAACGATAAGCGACGGGCGCGAACGGCGGCGTTTCTGGGAGCGGCTGATCGACGGGCCGGTTGCCGATGTCTTTCTGGCCGGCGATAGCGAGGGGGCAACCGCCCTGTTCGAGGCCGACCTGCGCCGGGCTGCTGACGGGGTTGCGCCGCCGGGCGAGGTCTGTCTGGTGGGTGTCGGGCCGGGCGACCCCGATCTTCTGACATTCCGTGCGCTGCGACTGATGCAGCGGGCCGATGTGGTGCTCTACGACCGCGAGATCGGGAGCGATATCCTGTCGCTCGTCCGCCGCGATGCCGAACGTGTCTTTGTCGGGCGGGGGCCGGGCGGTCATGTGGCGCCGCAGGCCGATGTGGCGCGCATCATGGCCGATCTGGCGGGGCGAGGGAGCCGTGTCCTCCGTCTCAAGGCGGGCGATCCGTTCGTCTTCGGTCGCGGCGCCGAGGAGGTCGGGGCGGCGCTTGCCGCCGGTATTCCGCTGCGGGTGGTGCCGGGAGTGACGGCGGCGCAGGGCTGCGGAGCCTATGCGGGCATACCGCTGATCCATGCCGATCACGCCAGTTCCTGCCTGATGCTCGGCCTGCACGGCAGGGATGGGCTGTCCGGGCTCGACTGGCGCGCGATGGTCCGGCCGTCGCAGACGCTGGCAGTCTATATGGGCCTGTCGAAGCTGGAGGGGCTGATCGCCGGGCTGCGCGACCACGGTATGCCGGCACAAACGCCGGTTGCGGTGATCGAGAACGGCACCCGGCCCGGGCAGCGCGTCATTGCCGGCACGCTGGCCGATATCGTTGCCGGTGCGCGCGCGGCAGGAGCGGCGAGCCCGGCGATGATCCTTGTCGGCGGGGTTGTCGGCCTGCGCGATGTTCTGGCCGGTGCGGCGCGGTCGCAGGCGGACACCACGCATATGATGTCGCTGGCGCCGACACGCGCGTGATCCGCGCTCAGTCGGGTTCAGGCGCGATGGAGGGGGTGCAGTTCGCCAGTGCCGAGATCTCGTTGGCGAATGCGCCTGCGACAGCGGCAATCGCCCTTTCCGGTGCCAGCCGTGCCGCGCCGATCTGCTCGCGCAGGGCGGCGGCGCGCGTCTGAAGGGTGTCGAGCCGTGCGTCGATCGCGGCAAGCTGTCCGGTTGCGCCATCGGCCAGTTCCCCGGTGCCGACCGCTGCCAGATCGCTGCGCAAGCCGGCAATCTGATCGGTCATCTCGCGGACCTCTTCGCGCAGGGGGGCGGCATCCAGTGCGCTCTGCGTCACGTTTGTGGCGATATCGTTCACCGTGCCGGCCAGCCGCAGGCCGAGAAACAGGCAGAGCGCGATCAGGATCAGCGTCGCGTTGAGCATCGCGAGCACGATGTTGCCAAGACTGCGCCACAGGCGGGTGCTGAAATCGGACATCCGGATTCCTCGCGGTTCTGGGATTTTCGCCAATCTAGCCTGTGCCGGCGAGTTGCGATAGGTAGGGGCAGATCGGGGCGTGCCGGATTTCGGCAAATCCGGAATTTCCGGCCGCGACCCCGAAAACCGCCCGTTTGGTTCCGTCCTGTCGCATTCCTTTCATTCGGCGGGCATATCGGGCAGAGAGACGACACTGGCGGACGAAAGACGGCGCGCCGCCTGCAAGGAGACGAAGATGCGTATTGCGATTCTCGGGGGAGACGGGTTCTGCGGCTGGCCGACCTCGTTGCACCTGTCCAACCTCGGGCACGAGGTTCACATCGTCGACAACCTGTCGCGTCGCTGGATCGACACCGAACTGGGGGTGCAGTCGCTGACGCCGATGGATTCGATCCAGGAACGGTGCCGCATCTGGAAACAGGTCTCGGGCAACGAGATCCGCTTTCACCTGCTCGATATCGCCAGGGAGTATCAGCGCCTGCGGCTGTGGCTCGACGAATACCGCCCCGACGCGCTGATCCATTTCGCCGAACAGCGCGCCGCGCCCTATTCGATGAAATCCGACCGCCACAAGGTCTATACCGTCGACAACAACGTCAGCGCCACGCACAACCTGCTGACCGCGCTGGTCGAAACCGGCATCGACGCGCATCTGGTCCATCTGGGCACGATGGGGGTCTATGGCTATTCCAGCGTCGGCGCGGCGATCCCCGAGGGGTATCTCGACGTCGAGATCGAGAACCTCGAAGGCGAGAAGAAGGGGCTGGAGATCCTCTATCCGACACGGCCCGGTTCGGTCTATCACATGACCAAATCGCTCGATCAGATCCTGTTCCAGTTCTACGCCCAGAACGACGGGCTGCGTATCACCGACCTGCATCAGGGTATCGTCTGGGGTACCCACACCGACCAGACCCGCCGCCACGAGCAGCTTATCAACCGCTTCGACTATGACGGCGATTACGGCACGGTGCTCAACCGGTTCCTGATTCAGGCGGCGATCGATTATCCGCTGACCGTGCACGGCACCGGCGGGCAGACGCGCGCCTTCATCCACATACAGGATACCGTGCGCTGCATCGAACTGGCGCTGAACGACGCGCCGGCCTCGGGGGACAGGGTGAAGATCTTCAACCAGATGACCGAGACCCACCGGGTGCGCGACCTGGCCGAACTGGTGGCCCGGATGTCGGGCGCGCGCGTCGCATACCTGCCCAACCCGCGCAAGGAAGCGGCCGAGAACGACCTGATTGTCCGCAACGACAGCTTCCTCGCACTCGGGCTCGATCCGGTCAGGTTGCAGGAGGGTCTGCTGGACGAGATCGTCGAGGTGGCGCGGAAATACGCCCACCGGATCGACCGCAAGCATGTACCGGCGGTTTCGGCCTGGACCCGCGACATCGCCCGACGCGTGGTGCACGACCCCGAGGCGGTTCACCTGAAGTCGGTTTCCTGATCTGCCATGGCCGAGGGACTGAGCGCAAACCGCCCGCCGTCGAACCGTGCCGCCTATGTGACGCTGGTCACCAACGCCGATTATGCGCTCGGTGCGCGGGCGCTGCTGCGTTCGATCGCCCTCACCGGCTCCGAGGCCGATTGCGTGGTGCTGCACACCGCCGGTGTCGATGGCACGGCGCTGGAGCCGCTGGCGGCGATGGGGGCGCGGCTGGTCGAAACCTCGCTCCTGCCGACATCGGACAGCTTCAACACCGCCCATGCCCATGCGCGGCTGCACGGGGTCGCGCCCTTCACCAGGGGTGAGAAGCCGCCCTTTCACACGCCGCTCGACAATTTCGTCAAGCTGCGGTTGTGGCAACTCGAGGAATACGAGGCCGCCGTCTTCATCGACGCCGATACGCTGGTGCTGAAAAACTGCGACCGGCTGTTCCACTATCCGGAGTTTTCCGCCGCGCCGAACGTCTACGAAAGCCTGGCCGATTTTCACCGCATGAATTCGGGCGTGTTCACCGCACGGCCGCATCGGGCGACCTTCGAGGCGATGCTCGTCGAACTGGATACACCCGGCGCCTTCTGGCGGCGCACCGATCAGACATTTCTGCAACATTTCTTTCCCGACTGGCACGGGCTGCCGGTGTTCGACAACATGCTGCAATATGTCTGGTTCAACATGCCGGAACTCTGGGACTGGCCGTCGATCCATATCCTGCATTACCAGTATGAAAAGCCCTGGCAGGATCCACATCCCAAGGCCGGCAGGCTCGCGCCGCTGATCGCGCTGTGGGAGGCGTTTGCCGGCGACGGACCGGTTCCGGTCATCGCCTCGCTGCCCGGTCCGCTCGCATGAGGCTGGCGGTCACCGGTGGCACGGGGCTGGTGGGCCGCTTCATCGTCGAGGCAGCACTGGCAGCGGGGGCGGCGGTGACGGTTATGTCGCGCAATGCCCCGCCACCGGGTTTCTTCAGCGCGCCGGTTGCGCATCTTCCGTACGATCTGGCGGGCGCTGTGCAGCTTCCCGAGGGGTGCGATGCGCTGGTTCACGCCGCCTTCAGCCACCTTCCCGGCCGCTACCGGGACGGCGAGGGGAATGATCCGGCCGGGTTTTTGCGCACCAACCTCGACGGCACGCTGCGCCTGTTCGGAACGGCGCGCAGGAGCGGTGTCGCGCGGCTGGTCTTTGTGTCCTCGCGCGCCGTCTATGGCGGCTATCCGCAGGGCACGCGGCTCTTCGAGGACATGCCGCCGCGCCCGGACACGCTCTATGGCGAGGTCAAGCTCGAGGCCGAAGCCGCGCTGGCCGCCATGGCGGCGCCGGGTTTCCAGACCGTCAGCCTGCGCGCGACCGGTGTCTACGGCCCGGCCGGGCCGGGCCAGCGGCACAAGTGGCAGGGGTTGTTCGACGATTTTCGCAACCGCCGGGCCATTGCCCCGCGTATTGCCACCGAGGTCCACGGCGACGATCTGGCCCGCGCGGTTCTGGCGGTTCTGACCGGGGCGGGTGCCGGGCCGGCGCGCATCCTCAATGCGTCGGACATCGTGCTCGACCGGCGGGATTTGCTGGCCGAGGTTCAGAAACTCGCCGGCTGGACCGGCGATCTGCCGGAGCGCGCCGATGCCAGCCGGGTCAGCGCGATGGATTGCACCGGTCTTCGCCTGATGGGCTGGCAGCCCGGCGGGATCGCTGCCCTGCACGCCAGCCTGCCGGCGATGCTGACCTGAGCCGCCCGCCGTTCAGACCGGCGTGCCGACCACCTGCCACGGTGTCTCATAGGTGAATTCCTCAAGGTTCCCGCCCGGACCGATCCGGTCGATCACGGCGAAATATCCCGGCGCGTGCAGCGGTGTCAGAACCCCGTGCCAGGTGCCGCGATGGAGGTTCACCGCCTGACCGGCCCCGGTCAGGAAGGCCAGCGGCGCGCCCGGTATCCCGCCCTGATCCGGCGCGACGATCACCAGAAACGGGTGAAGCGACATCGGAACGAATGCCTGGCTGCCCGAGGGGTGCCGTTCGACCAGATCGAAGGTATGGGGCAGGGTGCGCGGTTCGGCATGAAACAGGCTGATCCCGACCTGCCCGTCGCCGAAATCGAGTCGGGCGCGATCGTGATAGCGGCGGCAGGACCCGCCGTTGATGAGCCTGTCCGGCGCGCCGTCGAATGCCAGCACGTCGCCAAAGGGGGCAAATGCGCCGGCCGTCAGCGGTTGCGCGGATATCCGCTGCATCAGAAATCCATCGCTGCAAGGCGCAACTGCGCGATCCGCTCGACCTGACGGCAGGCCTCGGCGAATTCGGTTTCCGCGTCGTTGTCGAGCCGCTCCTCGAAGGCGGCGAGGATGCCCTTCCTGTCGTGGTCGCGCACCGCGATGATGAAGGGAAAACCGAAGGTGGCGGTATAGGCGCGATTGAGCCGGAAGAACGCATCGCGCTCCTCGTCGGTCAGCGCGTCGAGCCCGGCGCTTGCCTGTTCGGCGCTGCTGTCGGCGGTAAGCCGCCGCGCCGCGGCCAGCTTGCCGGCAAGGTTGGGGTGGGCGCGCAGTACGCCCAGCCGCTCGTCATCGCTTGCATTGCGAAAGGCGCGGGCAAGCGCCGAATGCATGCCGATGGCGGTATCGTGCGCCGGCCCCAGCTCCAGATCGAAGGCGCGTTCGGCGATCCACGGCGAATGCTCGTATATGCCGCCGAAGGTTTTGACAAAGCGCGCCCGGTCCATCCGGCTGGGCCGCAGGCCGCGCTTCGGCGGGTGGGTGGCGCGCCAGTGGCGGGCAATGTCGATGCGGCGCGCGAACCAGACATCCTGCCGGGCGGCGGCGTAGTCGAGAAAGCGCTGCAACGCCATCACCCGTCCTGGCCGACCGATCAGCCGGCAATGCAGCCCGACCGACAGCATCCCGGGCCGCCCCGCCATGCCCTCGGCATAGAGACAGTCGAAACTGTCCTTCAGATAGGTGTAGAACTGATCGCCCGAGTTGAACCCCTGCGGCGTGGCAAAGCGCATGTCGTTGGCATCGAGCGTGTAGGGCACGATCAGTTGATCGCGCCCGTCGACTTCGATCCAGTAGGGCAGGTCGTCGTCATAGGTGTCGGCGATATAGTCGAACCCGCCCTCGCGCGCGGCCAGTTCCACCGTCTGCATCGAGCAGCGCCCGGTGTACCAGCCGTGCGGGCGCTCGCCCGTCACTTCGGTGTGCAGGCGGATGGCCTCGGCCATCTGCGCGCGCTCTTCCCCGGGCGGCATGTCCTTGTGCTCGATCCATTTCAGCCCGTGGCTGGCAATTTCCCACCCGGCCTGCTTCATCGCCTCGACCTGTGCCGGCGAGCGGGCGAGCGCGGTGGCGACGCCGTAAACGGTGATCGGAATGCCGCGCCCGGTGAACAGGCGATGCAGGCGCCAGAACCCGGCGCGGGCGCCATATTCGTAGATCGATTCCATGTTCCAGTGGCGCTGACCGGGCCACGGCGCGGCGCCGACGATTTCGGACAGGAACGCCTCGGAGGCCGCATCGCCGTGCAGCGTGCAGTTCTCGCCGCCTTCCTCGTAGTTCAGAACGATCTGGACAGCGATCTTTGCGCCGCCCGGCCAGTGCGCCGCCGGCGGGGTGGCGCCATGGCCGTGCATGTTGCGGGGATAGCGGTTCATCGCCCCTCCTTCCAAATCCGTTGCGGGGGATCCCTTGCACCCCCGGCACTTTCCCGCCTTGATGAGATGGACGCAAGAGAGGCGGAGGGTCAATTGCCGGGATATCTGACGACACATGTGCTCGATACGGCGCTTGGCCGGCCGGCCGGGGGGGTTGCGATCACGCTTTACCGGCTGACCGGCGAGACACGCGAGCAGGTTGCCGGGGCGGCCACAAACGCCGACGGCCGCACCGATGCGCCCATCCTGCCCGAGGCGGGCTTCGTCCCGGGTATCTATGAACTGGTCTTTTCTGCCGGCGACTATCTGCGCAAAACCGGGCAGGCAGGCGCCGAGCCGCTGTTTCTCGACCGGATCCCGATCCGCTTCGGCATGGCGGAACACGGCCACTATCACGTGCCGCTGCTGCTGTCGCCCTACGGCTACGCGACCTATCGGGGAAGCTGACCGGCTGCCTGCCGGCGGACAGCCGGTCAGTAGTCGCGTTCGAAATAGATGCCGATGCCGGAATCGCCGGTGGAATCGGTCGAGCCGCGCACCGTCAGGCTGCGGCTCAGGTCGATGTTCAGGTTGATCACCGTGCCGCCGTCGCCGCCAACCACCACCTCGGTGTAGATGTTGTCGGCAAGGTATTTGCCGGCCCGCACTTCGGTATCGCCGTCGGCACCGGTGGCAACGTCGAGATCGTCGAGCCCGAGCCCCTGCCGCAGCCCGCCCAGCAGGCCGGGGCCGCTGGCCCGCCCCGTCAGTGTGGCGACCGCGCTGGCCAACTGGACGGCCTGGAAGGGCGACAGGTCGTTCATGCCCTTGCCGAACAGGAAATGCGCCAGCACTTCGTCCTGCGGCAGGTTGGGAACCGACGAAAGCTCGAATTCCGGGTCGTCGACCGGGCCGGTGATCGAGACGTTGAAGACGAAATCGTCGCGCGAGGAGGATGCGTTGAGATCGAGCCACGGCACCAGCCCGCCGGCAAGCGAAACAGACCCCTGATTGAGATCCAGCCGGCGGCCGAGAATGTCGAGCCGGCCGCGGATCACGTCGATCTGCCCCACCGGCTGCGGATCGCTCGTCGTTCCCCTGACATGGAATGTGCCACCCATCTCGGCATCGAGCCCGCGGCCGCGGATGAATATCTGGCTCGGGGCGTTGATCGTGACATCGAGCCCGTAGCCCCGCCTGCCACGCTGGCCCGGTGTACCGCCGGATTTCGGCTTGTCCTCGACCAGCCCGGCCCGCTTGCGGGTCAGGAACACGTCGCCAGGTTCGTTGACATGGCGGATATCGGGAATCGACCCGCCAAAGCCGAGCCCGCCATCGGGAACCCGGATTTCGGTGCTGCCGATATTGATCTGCCCGGCAATGTTCGCCGCCCCGGCGAGCGGCCCGCGCAGCGTGACGCCGCCGTCGAGCGTCGAGCGGTAGAGCAGCGGATCGGTCAGTACGAACCGGTCGAGCCGCGCCTGCAGATCGGCATTCAGGTTGCCCAGTTGCAGCGTTCCGTCGATGCTCAGGGTTCCGCCGGCCTGACCTTCGCCGCTGGCGTCGATCCGGATCTGGTCGCCGCTCATACGCACCTGAACGCCGATGTCGTTCAGCGTCTGTTGCAGCGTCGGCAGCGACAGGGTTGCCCCCGCCACGCTGGCGGTGCCCGAAACCGATTGCAGGGCGGGCGGCCCCTTGACCGAAATGTCGAAGCTGGCCGTGGCGGCAACCGTGTTGGGCGCCATGAAGCGGTTGACGATACCCAGCGGAACCGTGCCGCGCGCGTTCAGGTCGAGCGTCCTGAAATCTGGCGCGATCGTTCCGGCAACCGTACCCGATGCCCGTTCGGGGCCGTTGCTGTCGAGTTTGACGGAATAGCCGCCGGCCGTCTGTTCGACGCGGCCGCGCGCATCGACACTGCCCGTGACCCCCGGTGCGAAGGGCGAGATCGAGGGCATCGAAAGGGTGAAATCGGCGGCCAGTGCCGCAC
>NZ_JBKEAE010000087.1:0-5870 GCF_047971885.1 Tropicimonas sp.
ACCGGCGGCGTGGAGGCGGCGGTGTTCTTCAATATCCGCCTGCCGAGGGTCATGGCCGCTGCCCTCGTCGGCGCGGCCCTTGCGGCGGCCGGCGCCTCCTATCAGACGATATTCCGCAACCCTCTGGTATCGCCCGATATCCTTGGCGTCTCGGCCGGGGCCGGGCTGGGTGCGGTGCTTGGCATCTTCATCGGCCTGCCGGTTGTCGGCATTCAGGGGATGAGCTTTGTCTTCGGTCTGGCGACCGTCGTGCTGGTGATGACCGTGGCGGCGGGAATCGACCGCCACGGGGATACGCTGACCCTTGTGCTGTGCGGTATCGCCGTCGGGGCGCTCGCCGGGGCGGGGATATCGCTGCTGAAGGTTCTGGCCGACCCCGACGACCAGCTTCCGGCAATAACTTTCTGGCTTCTGGGAAGCCTCGCCGGTGTCCAGCGAGGAGACATGGCGCTGGCGCTGCTGCCGATGCTGCTCGGGTTCGTGCCGCTCTTCCTGCTTCGGTGGCGGGTCGGGGTGTTGTCGATGGGCGAGGATGAGGCCCGGGCGCTCGGCCTCAACACGCGGCGTCTGCGCTGGATCGTCATTGCCGCGACGACCCTGATCACCTCGGCCTCTGTCGCGCTGGCCGGAACCATCGGCTGGATCGGTCTCATGGTGCCGCATATGGCGCGCCGGATCACCGGCGCGCGGTTCGACCGGGTGCTGCCGGCGTCGGTTCTGATCGGAGCGACGCTGATGGTCGTGGTCGACACGGCTGCCCGGTCGATCGCGACGACCGAAATCGCGCTCGGCATCCTGACGGCGGTCATCGGCGCACCGGTTTTCCTGTTGCTGCTGGCGCGAAGGGAGAGCGGGTGGCACTGATCGAGGCCTCCATGCTCTCGGTCGGCCCGGCCGGGCGCATTCTGGCGCGCGGCATCGCCTTTGCGCTGGAGCCCGGTCAGATTCTGGTCGTTCTCGGCCCCAACGGGGCAGGCAAGACCACGCTTTTCCGCACGCTTCTCGGGCTGACCAGACCCCTTGCCGGAGAGGTCCGTCTGAGCGGTGCGCCCCTGTCCGCACTCAGCCGCCCCGAAATCGCGCGCAGGGTCGCCTATGTCGCCCAGTCCATGACCATGCCCTTTCCGTACACCGCCCGCGACTATGTGCTGGCCGGGCGTACCGCATCGCTGGGTCCCTTTTCGGCCCCGGGGAAGGCCGATCGGCGCAAGGCGCAGGACGCGCTCGGCACGCTGGGAATCGCCTGGCTCGCGGATGCCCCGGTAACGCGGCTCTCGGGGGGGGAACGCCAGCTCGTCATGATTGCACGGGCGCTTGCGCAGGACGCTCCGGCGCTTCTTCTCGACGAACCGGCCTCGGCGCTCGACTTCGGCAACCGTGAAAGGCTTGCCATTCTGATGGAGCGCCTTTCGGCCACGGGGCTGGGGCTGATGTTCACCAGCCATGACCCGAATTTTGCCGAACGGCTGGCACACCGGATCCTGACCATCGATCGCGAGGGCAATTCGGAACATGGGGCGCCGGGCGACATGCTGAACGATGCCCGGATTTCCCGGCTTTACGACCTCGATCCGGCTGCCACATCCCGCGCCCGTCTCGGGCGCCGGGCGACGGTACACTGAAGGCCGGCCTGCCGGCAGATCCGGCCCTGCCGCTTTTCCGCTCGCGCCGAGTCGATCCGGCGCCGATCGATGCCGGCTCTCTGGTGCAGCGATGGAGGTGAGCGGATTCCGGCGTTGAGCGCAAATGTGAAAATCTCCAAAACATAATGAAAACAATATGTAACATCTTTGTTCCCATAGACGACACTTCATATTGCATTATTGGAATGTTTTGATATATTCAGAATCCGTAATGTATCGGAGGAACGGCTCCGGTGCTTCAGGGAGGAAAAGGAAATGGCACATATTGTGGTACTGGGGGCCGGTCTGGGCGGCGCTATCATGGCTTACGAGATGAAGGCGCTGACCGGCCCCGGTGATCGGGTCACCGTTGTGAACAAGGGCGCGACCTACAGCTTCGTTCCGTCGAATCCGTGGGTTGCCGTCGGCTGGCGCAGCAAGGAGCAGGTCGAGGTCGATCTCAGCGGCGCCATGGAGCGGCGGGGAATAACCCTGCGCACCGAGGGGGCGGGGCGGGTGCATCCGGCGGAAAACCGCATCGATCTTCTGGACGGATCGACGGTCGAATACGACTATCTCATCATCGCGACCGGCCCGGAACTGGCCTTTGACGAGATCGACGGGCTGGGGCCCGGGGCGAATACCCAGTCCATCTGCCTGACCGACCACGCGGTGCAGGCAAAGGCCGCTTTCGACGATCTGGTGAAAAACCCCGGTCCGGTTGTCGTTGGTGCCGTCCAGGGGGCAAGCTGTTTCGGCCCGGCCTACGAATTTACCCTCATCCTCGAGACGGCACTGCGCCGGGCGAAGGTGCGCGACCGCGTTCCCATGACCTTCGTAACCTCCGAACCCTATATCGGCCATATGGGCCTCGACGGGGTGGGCGACACCAAGGGGATCCTCGAACACGAATTGCGCGAACGTCACATCTCGTGGATCACCAATGCCAGGGTACAGTCGGTCGAACCCGGTACGATGCATGTCGAAGAGGTGAACGCCGACGGAACCACACGGCAGATGCACGACCTGCCGTTCAGTTTCTCGATGCTGCTGCCCGCCTTTCGCGGTGTCGCGGCGGTGCGCGATATCGAGGGGCTTACCAACCCGCGCGGCTTCATCCTTGTCGACCGCTACCAGCGCAACCCCGCCTTTCCCAATGTCTTTGCCATCGGCGTCGGCGTGGCGATCCCGCCGATCGGCAGGACGCCGGTGCCGGTGGGCGTGCCCAAGACCGGCTTCATGATCGAAAGCATGGTCACCGCCACCGCCGCCAATATCGCATCGCTGATCAGGGGGGAGGAGCCGCGCGAGGTGGCAAGCTGGAACGCCGTCTGTCTGGCCGATTTCGGCGATGGCGGGGTGGCGTTCGTCGCCCAGCCGCAGATCCCGCCGCGCAACGCCAACTGGTCGTCGTCGGGGCGGTGGGTCCATGCCGCCAAGATTGGTTTTGAAAAGTACTTCCTGCACAAGATTCGCACCGGGAAGCCGGATTCGTTCTATGAACGGGCCGCTTTCCGTCTGCTCCGTGTCGATAAACTCAAATCAACCCACACTGAATGATGGATGGAAAAATGACGATAAATCAGGCAGTAACAGCCTTCGCGGGTTTCATGGTTCTTCTGTCGCTCGCATTGGCCTATTGGGTTTCGCCCTACTTCCTCCTGTTGACGGCTTTTGTCGGGCTCAACCTGTTCCAGTCGGCCTTTACCGGTTTCTGCCCGGCCGCGCGCATCTTCCGCGCGATGGGTCTGAACGACTGACAAGGCAGGCTGCGATGAAACTCCTTCCAGTGCTTGCCATGGGGCTGTCGGTTGCCATGGGCGATGCGGCGGCGGAAACGATCACCGTCGTCCCGGTCGAGGTGACCGATATGAAGGCGCTTTTCGGCAGCGTCGAAAGCCGGTTCGTCATTCCCGCCCGGTCGCGGATCGGCGGTACGCTGGTATCGCTCGACGTGACCGAGGGCAGCCCGGTCGGGGCGGGTCAGGTGATCGCCCGCATCGTCGACGACAAGCTGGAGCTGCAACTGACGGCGGCGGATGCACGCATCCTCGCGGCCGAGGCGCAGCTTCAGAATGCCGAGGCGGAGTTGCGGCGAAATACCGAGTTGCTGAATCGCGGCGCGACTACCGCGCAACAACTCGACCAGATCCGCACCGCCGCCGATGTCGCGCGCAACGCCAGGGCCGAGGCCGATGCTGTGCGCGCGGTGATCGTCCAGCAGATGCAGGAGGGCGATGTCATCGCCCCGGGCGACGGTCGCGTGCTGACGGTGCCGATGCGCGAGGGGCAGTTCGTCCTGCCGGGAGAGGCGGTGGCGACCGTCGCCGGGGGTGGGGTGTTCCTGCGTCTGGCGATCCCCGAGCGCCATGCCGAGGGCCTTGCGCCTGGCGCCGTGGTCGAGGTTGGCAACGGGCAGGAGGGCACGATCGCCAAGATCTACCCCGAAATCGCCAATGGTCGTGTTACCGCCGATGCTACGGTTCCCGATCTGCGCGAGGATTATATCGGCCAGCGGGTGCTGGTCCGCGTTCCGGTCGCCAGCCGGCAGGCGCTGGTTGTGCCGCAATCGGCCCTCGTCAACCGGTCGGGGATCGACATGCTGGAGATCGAGGTCGATGGCGCCCGGGAGAGGATCGTGGTCGTCCCCGGCGGCGTCGTGAAGACACCGGAAGGCGAAATGCGCGAGGTCCTTTCCGGCCTGCGCACCGGCGACCGGGTGATCGTGCAATGAATGAAACCAGATCCCTTGGCCTCGCGGGCACGCTGACGCGCACCTTCATCGGCTCCCCGCTCACGCCGCTGATGCTGCTGGCCGCGCTCATTCTGGGCGTTCTGGCGCTTTTCGTGCTGCCGCGCGAGGAAGAGCCGCAGATCTCCGTGCCGATGGTCGACATCATGGTGCGCGCGGACGGGCTCAATGCCGAGGACGCGGTCAAGCTCGTTACCGAACCTCTGGAAACCATCGTCAAGTCGATCCCGGATGTCGAGCATGTCTATTCCCAGACCGGCGACGACGCCACGATGGTCACCGCGCGCTTCGAGGTCGGCACCTCCTCCGATGCGGCGATCCTGCGGGTGCACGAAAAGATCCGCGCCAACATGGACCGGATCCCGACCGGCGTTCCCGAGCCCCTGATTGTCGGGCGCGGCATCGACGATGTGGCGATCTTCGTCCTGACGCTTTCACCCAGGGCAGAGGATGCCGATCGCTGGACGGCAGCGGATCTGACGCGGGTCGCGCGCGAGGTTCAGGTATCGATCTCGGCGCTCGAAGATGTCGGCCTCACCTATATCGTCGGCGAAAGCCCGGCCGAGATCCGGATCATTCCTGATCCCGAACGCCTCGCCAGCGCCGGGCTGACCCTGCAGGCGCTGACCGCCCGGGTAGAGGCCGCCAACAGCGCCTTTCAACTGGGAACCGTGCGGCAGGACGGCAGGCAGATCGGTCTCACGGTCGGCGAAACCCTGGACGATCTGGCCACCATCGGAAACATCCTCGTCGGCACGCGCGACGGGCGCGCCGTCTATGTCCGCGATGTTGCCACCATCGAACTGGCGACCGACACGACCGAGGCGCGCGTCGCAACGCTGGCGCGCCAGAACGGTGGGTTCGACCGCACCCCGGCGATCTCCCTCGCCATCGCCAAGCGCTCCGGCGCCAATGCCGTCACCATCGCCGAGGAAATCCGCCACGAGGCCGAGCGCCTCGAAGGCAATGTCATCCCCGAAGGGCTCAACGTCGCCATCACCCGCGACTACGGCGAATCCGCCAACGAAAAGGCAAACGAACTGCTTTATCACCTCGGGCTCGCAACGCTCTCCATCGTCGCGCTGGTCTGGGTCGCCATCGGCTGGCGCGAGGCGCTGGTGGTGGCGATCGTCATTCCGGTGACGATCCTGATGACGCTGTTTTCGGCCTATATCATGGGTTACACGCTGAACCGGGTCAGCCTGTTCGCACTGATCTTCTCCCTCGGCATCCTCGTCGATGACGCCATCGTGGTGATCGAGAACATCGCCCGCCACTGGGGCATGCACGACGGCCGCAGTCGCGCGAAGGCGGCGATCGACGCAGTGAGCGAGGTCGGCAACCCGACCATCGTCGCCACGCTGACCGTGGTCGTGGCGCTGCTGCCGATGATGTTCGTCTCCGGCATGATGGGGCCCTACATGTCGCCGATCCCGGCCAATGCCTCGGCGGCGATGATCTTTTCCTTCTTCGTTGCGGTGATCATCACCCCCTGG
>NZ_JBKEAE010000137.1:0-5594 GCF_047971885.1 Tropicimonas sp.
AAGGCGAACGACATCTCGGTCAGCGTCTCGCGGGTGAGATCGTCATCGAAACCGTCGTCGTCGAGACGGACGAAACCGCCCATGGGCCGCGCGCCGTTCATCATCCGCGTAACACCGGGCAGCGCGAGCGCGCGCTCAAGTCCCGCCTTGCCCGGGCGATAGAAAGCGCCGCTCGAGTCCAACCCGGCAACCATGTTTCCATGGATCAGAAAACACAATGCGCCGAACATCCGTTTCTCGGACAGGCCCGGCTCGAACCCGAGATCGCTGCGCAGCGTTTCGGCCATCTGTTCAGAAATCGCCATCGTGCCCCTCGCTCAGGACGCGCGCGGGCGCGGGCATCACCGGCGCTTGCCGGCCCGGCACCCCTGCCGATATCCGCGCGGATTTTCGCATCAGTGCGCCACCCCCGCCGCCACGCTTTCGTCTATGAACCGCCCCTCGCGGAAGCGGTTCAGGCCGAATTCGGCGGCCAGCGGCCCGGGCTCGCCGTTGGCCACCAGTTCGGCCATCGCCCAGCCCGAGCCGGGGATGGACTTGAAGCCGCCGGTACCCCAGCCGGCGTTGATGTAGCAATTGCCGAGCGGCGTTTTCGAGATGATGGGCGAGCGGTCGCCCGTCATGTCGACGATGCCGCCCCACTGGCGCATCATCTTCAGCCGCGAGATCACCGGGAAGGTCTCGATCAGGGCGCGCACGGTCTCCTCGATGTGGTGGAAGCTGCCGCGCTGGGTGTAGTTGTTGCAGCCGTCCGCACCGCCGCCGATCACCAGTTCGCCCTTGTCCGACTGGCTCATGTAGCCGTGCACGGTATTGGCCATGACCACGCAGTCGATACAGGGTTTGATCGGTTCGGAGACCAGCGCCTGAAGCGCCACCGATTCGATTGGCAGGCGGAAGCCGGCCATCCCGGCCAGATGCCCCGAATGCCCCGCCACCACGATAGCCAGCTTGTAGCAGTCGATATCGCCGCGCGTCGTCGTCACCCCGACAACCGTTCCGGCGACGCGGCGGATGCCGGTCACCTCGCATTTCTGGATGATGTCCATGCCCATCGCCGAACAGGCACGCGCATAGCCCCAGGCCACCGCATCGTGACGCGCGGTACCGCCGCGCGGCTGCCACAGACCGCCCAGCACCGGATAGCGCGGCCCGTCGATATTGATGATCGGCACGATTTCCTTCACCCGTTCGGGGCCGACGAATTCGGTCGCCACCCCCTGCAGCACGTTGGCGTGGGCGGTGCGCAGGTAGCCGCGCACCTCGTGCCGGGTCTGCGCCAGCATCAGCACGCCGCGCGGGCTGAACATCAGGTTGTAGTTCAGGCGCTGGCCAAGATCCTCGTAAAGGCTGCGCGCCTTTTCATAGATCGCCGCCGACGGGTCCTGCAGGTAGTTGGAGCGGATGATCGTCGTGTTGCGCCCGGTGTTGCCGCCGCCCAGCCAGCCCTTGTCGAGCACCGCAACATCGGTAATGCCGAAATTCCGCCCGAGGTAATAGGCGGTGGCAAGCCCGTGCCCGCCTGCCCCGATCACGATCACCTTGTAGCTTTTCTTCGGCTCGGGCGATTTCCACGCGCGCTGCCAGCCACTGTTGTGGCGGAGCGCTTCGCGGGCGATGGCAAAGGCGGAGTAGCGGCGCATGACGTACCTCGGCTTGGTCGGCGGGCTGTGGCAACGCTACAAGTTCTGGCTCCGAAAACGAAGGGGCTGCTGCCAGAGTGCGGCAACTTGCGGGCCGGAAACGACTCCGTGATGGGTCCGGTGTCGCAGAGGGGTTTGCCCCGGCAGCAAGAGAAGATACATGGGCGCTGACGTGCACGGACGCCGGGAGGCCCAATGACATTCTGGATGATAGCGGGGGTTCTTGCCCTGATCGCAGCTTTCCTGGTCGGTCGCGTCATGCTCCGGCCGCCGGCGCGGATGGACGGGGGAATGGAACAGGTCGATATTCAGGTCTACCGCGATCAGCTTCAGTCGGTGGAAAAGGACCTTGCGCGCGGCGTTGTCGCACCCGGCGATGCCGAGCGCCTGCGCACCGAAATCAAGCGCCGCATACTTGACGCCGACAAGGCGCGCAGCGGCCCGATGGCGCGCGCGCCGCGCAACCTGAGCCTTGCCGCCGCCGCGCTGGCCGGCGTTGCGATCATCGGCGGTTCGTTCTGGGTCTATCAGTCGCTCGGCGCGCCCGGCTATCCCGACCAGCCGATGAAAAAGCGCCTCGCCGAGGCCGAGGAACTGCGCGCCGGCCGCCCCGGCCAGGCCGAAGCCGAACGGATGATGCCCGCCACGCCCGCCCCCGAGGTTCCGGCCGATTACGCCGAACTGATCGGCAAGCTGCGCGATACCGTTGCCGAACGCCCCGACGATCTGGCGGGCTGGCAGTTGCTGGCCCGGCAGGAGGCACAGATCGGCAACCTGACCGGCGCCTACGCGGCGCAGCGCAGGGTCATCGACCTGAAAGGCGATGCCGCGACCGCACAGGACTATGCAACCTATGCGACGATGATGGTTCAGGCGGCGGGCGGGCTGGTTTCGGCCGAAGCCGTCGAGGCGCTCTCGGAAGCGCGCAGCCGCAACCCGGCCGACCCCATCGTGCGCTATTTCACCGGCCTGCTCTACGCCCAGACCGGACGGCCCGACCTGACCTTCCAGATCTGGGAGCCGCTTCTGCGCGAGGGTCCGCCCGACGCGCCGTGGAGCCGTGCCATCCACCCCGCCATAGAAGAAATCGCCGCGATGGCGGGAATCCGCTATCAGGCACCGCCTGCGCCAACCCCGCCGATAGCCGGACCGACGGCGGAAGACATGGCAGCGGCAGCCGAAATGACGGGCGATGACCGCGAGCAGATGATCCGCGGCATGGTCGACCAGCTTTCCGAACGGCTGGCCAGCCAGGGCGGCACACCCGACGAATGGGCGCAACTTATCCAGGCGCTTGGCGTGCTGGGCGAAACCGAACGTGCGGCGGCAATCTGGGGCGAGGCGCAACAGGTCTTTCCCGACCCTGCGACGCTGGCGCCGATACGGCGGGTGGCGGAACAGTCCGGCCTTGCGGGCAACGGGCTGCCCGAACCGGCGCCCGCCGCAAACGCCGGCGCTGCCGGGTCGGTGCCGCCGGCAGAGGCTGCACCAGACATGGACGACGCGATCGCGCAACTGGCGGCACGGCTCGAAACACAGGGCGGCCCGGCAACCGACTGGGCCATGCTGATCCGGTCACTTGGCGTCATGGGAAACCGCGATGAAGCTGCGGCGGCATGGGAAAAGGCCCGGGCCGCCTTTGCCGACCCCGAGCAGCTGAACCTGATCCGCGAGGCTGCCCGTGCCGCCGGTGTCACGGACTGACGCCGATGATCTGCGAGGATATTGCGGATTTCGCCACCCTGCTGCCGCCGATGCGGCCGGTTGCGGGGCTTGACCTCGGCACGGCAACGATCGGCGTTGCGGTGTCCGACCGGCTGCTTTCGACGGCAACGCCGGTCGAGACCATCCGGCGGCGCAAGTTCACCCAGGATGCTGCGGCGCTGCTGGATTTGCTCGCCAGCCGCGATGCGGGCGGGATTGTGCTGGGCCTGCCGCGCAACATGGACGGCAGCGAGGGGCCGCGCTGCCAGTCGACCCGCGCCTTTGCGCGCAACCTGTCGGCGCGGACCGATCTGCCGATCACCTACTGGGACGAGCGCCTGTCCACCGTCGCCGCCGAACGGGCGCTGCTGGAGGCGGATACGTCGCGCAAACGTCGCTCCGAGGTGATCGACCATGTTGCCGCCGGGTTTATCCTGCAAGGGGCGCTCGACCGGATGGCAAACCTGAGGCATTCATCGTGAAAGACACCGACGACAGCGCGATCTGGCAAAGGGACGAGCCCGACTCGCCCTGCGTCAGGGTCTGCGTGATCCACCCGGCCGAGGGCATCTGCGCCGGCTGCCTGCGGACGCGTGACGAGATCGCAGCCTGGCGTTGCATGACGCCCGAGGCGCGCCGCGCCGTGATGGACCTGCTTCCCGAACGTGCCCCGCGCCTGAAAAAGCGCCGCGGCGGCCGCGCCGCACGGCGGGCGGGCTGAACCCTGCGGCAGCCCGCACCGGCCGCATGCGAATCGGTTATTGTGCCATGATCCACGCCTTGGCTTCCTCGTAGCGTTCGCCCTCGAAGAAGCGGATATCGGCCTTGACGAAGCGCGACATCACCCGCTCGGCCAGCCGCTGCCAGTCCGTGTTGCCGACCACGGCGATATGGTTGGGAATATCGTAGTGATCGCGGATCAGCTTGAAATGCTGCGCCAGCGCATCCAGCCCCTGCCAGCCGTCGAAACCGCGCAGGTCGACCAGCACGTCGACCCCGCCCTCGCGATTGATGAAGGCGTTGATGTCCTGCTCGCCGTCGGTGATCGACAGGGAATCGAGCTTGCCGAGAAAGGCGACCTCAAGATGCCGGCCGCCCAGATCGATGGTGTGCAGCGCCCCGAGCGATTCGGCCAGCCACCGCCGGGCAGCGTCCAGTTCGTCCAGCGGAAACACCATGACCGGACACGGCATCATGACGGCGACCCATTTCATCGTGTCGCGGGCAGAGTCGGAATCGGTGACCACGGCAATCCGGTCGAACCCGCGCCAGTGGCGAAGCCCCATCTGCATGTCATCCTTGAGGGCTTCGGCGTCGTAGCCTTCGAACCCCGGCCCGACCTGCACCAGAACGCGCACCGGATCGCCGTATTCGGTGGCCTTGTTCATCGCCGGCACCAGAACATTCTTGTAATCGTCACCGGTGACACGGCCGATGATCCGGAACTCAAGCGTCCCTTCCGGCCGACCGTCAATTTGCTCGATCATCGCTTTTCTCCCACAAGTCGATACTCCGGGCGACAGCGCCCGGCGGAAGTGTAACCGCATCGGCCCGTTGCGAGAATGCGCGGAATTGTCGGTTATCGGTGGACGGACGCGCCACCCTGCGCAAGTGGTGGCACCGGATGCGGATTGCGCATCGCGGCGAGCGCGGCATCCAGCACCTCCAGCCCGGCGGCGGTCTGCGCCGCCCCCTCGCTGAGGATCCGCCGCCAGTTGCGCGCCCCGGGTTGCCCCGCGAACAGCCCCAGCATGTGGCGGGTCACCGAGTGAAGCCGCCCGCCGCCTTCGAGATGCCGGGCGATATAGGGCCGCATTTCCTCGGCGGCATCGAACGCGGTCTTCGCCGGCGTCTCCCGGTCAAAAATCGCCCGGTCAGCACCAAGCAGGATTTCGGCCGGGCGGTAATAGGCGGCCCGGCCGATCATCACCCCGTCCAGCCCCGCGTCAAGCTGCGCGCGCGCCTCGGCCAGCGTGCCTATTCCGCCGTTGACCGAAATATGCAGGTCGGGAAAATCGCGTTTCATGCAGTTGACCAGCGGGTAGTCGAGCGGCGGAATATCCCGGTTCTCGCGCGGGCTCAGCCCCTGCAGCCAAGCTTTGCGGGCGTGGATCGTCACCCGCCTTACCCCCGCCTCGCGGATGGTTGCGAGAAACACGGGCAAGGCCTCTTCGGGGATCTGGTCGTCAACCCCGATGCGGCACTTGACGGTTACGGGAATGCGCACCGCCGCCATCATCGCCGCCA
>NZ_JBKEAE010000154.1:0-31475 GCF_047971885.1 Tropicimonas sp.
GCGTCCGGCACCATGGTGCGCAGCTTGAGCAGGCGGAAGACCCGCGCGTCGCGGCCGATGCGGTCCTGGCGGAAGAAGGCGGGGCCACCCTCGAGACGCACGGCCAGCGCCATCAGAAGGATCAGCGGAACGGTGATCGGGGCGGTCGCGACGACCAGCAGGATATCGAGCAGGCGCTTGCCGAAATGGCCATACACCCGAAGCCTCGGAACCTGGATAATCGGGATTGCCTGATGCAGATCGTTCTTGTTCATCTCTCAAACCGCCGTTCCCGGAGCCTGCGTACCGGCCCTTTCGTGCCCCTTCACATCAGAAATTCAGTTCGAAACGAAGGTTTGCGCCGTACCCCTCGTAATCGGATCCGATGCCGTCATAGAAGGCCCCGGTGCGGAACGATCCGCCATTCTCGAGATCGTAATCTACCCCGAGTTCGGTCCGGCCGCGTATGCCCTCGAAATCGTAATCGTCGCTTCCGCCGGCGGTTGAAGTGTAGATTCCGGAAACGCCGCCGACGAGGATCAGGCTTCCGGTCTGCACCGGAATTGGCGTGCTGAAGTCCATCCCCGCATTCAGTTGTGTCAGGCTGACGGTCTGACCTGTGATCGTGTTGCCCAGACTGTCGGTATAGGTGACCTGCCGGTCCTCGACGAAGGTGAAATCCACAAGCGGCATCAGCGTCGCGGCCCGGTAGCGGTATTCTCCGGTCGCCCGGAACTGCGCCAGCCAGCGCTCGCTATTGAAACTGTCGGTGTAGGTATCGAGCGGGGAGATCTCGTTATCGGTCTGCCCGAACAGCAGGCGCCCCTCGAAGTAAAGCGGGTGATCCGGGGTCTTGGCGACGAAATAGGGGCCGACCAGCCAGCCGTGACCGGACGCATCGTTGGCGTCGTCCTCGGCGCTGTCGAACTGGATCATGCCCCCCACGATCAGGCTGGGGTTCACGAAGCCGTGCGCGCCGATCGTTCCCAGCACATAGGAGCTTTCGTCCGACCACGAACCCGAGATTTCCGCCCAGGTATTGCCCTTGTGGAAACAGCCGTCGATAAATCCATCCTCCCCGGACGCGCGGGCGTCGAAGGCGCCGCAGCCCGAACCTCGCAGGAAGCGGGTCAGGCCGGGCTGGTTCGACGCCAGGTTGTTGGCACGTCCCAGCATGAAACCGGCGATCTTGCGCTGGGTCAGGTCGACGATTTCGTTGCGCACAACCAGCGTGTTGGACATCGTGTTGTTTTCGCCGTCACCGTTCTGCGCCGCGCCGGCGGGCACGGTGATATCGACGTCACCGTTGCCGGTGGGAGTGATGCGCAGGGTATAGACAGACGGACCGCCAGAGATCCCCGTGACGCTGCCATTGGTCACCGTCACATCGCCTGCCGGGTCGTCAAAGCCCGTCACACCCTCGGAAAAGGTCGCGGTGATGGAAAACGGTGCCGTCCCCGTCAGTGTCGTGGGTGCGCCGGACAGGATGACGGTGGCGCCTTCACCCTGTGGGTCCGTGCCGCCGTCATCGGCCCGTACCGTCACGGTGTTCGACGCGGCGGTATCATTGCCCCCGTCGTCCTGTGCCGCCCCGGCGGGTACGGATATTTCGACATCGCCATTGCCATTCGGCGCGATCACGATCGTGTACTCCGAAGGCCCGCCGGCAATGGCGGTGACGGTACCGTTGATCACGTTCACGTCGCGGGCAAGATCGTCAAAACCGGTCACGTCTCCCGAAAAGACTGCCGTCAGGGTAAAGGGCTCGGTGCCATTCAGTGTTGCGGGCGCGCCAGAAAGAGTGACCGCCGTGACCCGCGAGGTCAGCGTGTTGGAAACGGTGTTGCCGTTGCCACCGGCATCCTGTGCCGCTCCCGCGGGTACGGTGACCGTAACCTCTCCGCCGCCATCGGGGGTGATTTCGAGCGTATAGACCGACGGGCCGCCGGAAATGCCGGTAACCGCGCCGTTCGTTACCGTCACATCGCCGGTCAGGTCGTCGAAGCCCGTCACATCCTCGGAAAAGGTGGCGGTCACAGTGAACGGTACCGTTGTTCCCGGCGAACCGGAAAGGGCAACGGTGGGGCTGGTGGTGTCGATTTCGCTGCGTGTCGCGATCAGAGCGGTGCCCGAAACCCCCGACAGGGCATATTCATAGCGGTAGCGGGTACCATCCTCCGTGCCCTCGAACGACAGGCCCAGATACGAGACATCTGCAACTTCGGTCGCGGCGGCGGGCAAAATGCTCTGCTGAAGATCGGCAACATCGTCGATTCCGCAGGATTCGATCTTGGACAGGGTTACGGCACTCGCCGATATCGATGTGGCGGGCGTTATCCAGAGCCTGCCGCCCACACTTTCGGTCGGACCATCGCCACCTTGCAACTGAATGAAGGTCAGGCCGGTATCCGCCGAGGCGCTGTAGGTAAGGGTGCAGGCGGTCGCTCCGAGGTTCCGTTGCTCAGGGAGGGTTCCGCCGGTGGCGCTGCCGTCCAGCGCCCGGCCCTGACCGCCCGCGAGCAGAATCGCCGCAACGGTTGCCGCAGCCAGTGTCTTCATTGTCAGTGTCTTCAACATGGAACCCGATCCCGAAAATTTCCACCGGACCCGCCTGCACGGGGCGGTCGATTGCTGTGGGAGAAGCCGGCGCCCGAAGGCGCTGGCTTCAACCCCGATCATGCCGAGGCGGTCTCAGGCTGCCTTGCGCTTGCGGCGTCCGAAAAAGCCCATCACGCCCAGGCCACCGGCCAGAAGCGGCAGCGCGGCGGGAAGCGGCACGCTTTCAACAGAGCTTACCTCATAGGCGTAGCTGAGGGTTCCGATGACATCGCCTCCGGCAAAATTCAGCCCGGTGCTCGGCCATTGGGCGAGGAAATCGCTCGAATCCTCGAAGGCGAACGCCGTGAAGCCGTAGTTGAGGTATTGAGCCATCGTGTCGGTAAGGGCGAGATCCCAGATACTGTCGTCGTCCGTCCCGACAAGCGTGAACAGGTGGAAATAGTCGGCCTCGTCGACCACACCGTCGAAGTTGGTGTCACGCTCGGTCATGTTGTCGATCACGCCGTCGACAAACGCGCCGGAGGTATTGATGGTAAAACCGTTCAGCGTGTGCCGGCAGCAGGTGCGCAGGTTGCCGTCGTTCAGCCGGGCGACCTGTTCGTCGGTCAGGGTGTAGGAGGTGGTCGGATCGCGATAGTCGGTAAAGACGTTCGGATCGTCGGTCGGAACGTAGTTGATGTTCCGCATCTCGTCCGTGATACCCGCCGCGATATCCTCTTCGCTCGGCCGGAAGGAGAAATTCTTCACCGCCGCGAAGGAAGAGATTTCCTCGCCCTCGGTGTTGATCGGGTAAAGATAGATGCCGCGCGTGCGCAGGCTCAGCAGCGCACCGCCGTCGTCGAGCACCTGGCTGCCGGATCCGGTGAGAACGTTGTTGTCGTCCAGCCCGGTCGCGCTCACGCTCGCCGTGCTTGTCGGATAGCCGGTCTCTTCGTTGGTCCGCCAGTTCGTGCCGAGATAGAGTTCGGCAAGCGGGGCGGTGATTTGGAAGGTGGCAGAGCCGCCGGTGATGACATCGATCGTCGCGGCCTGTGTCTGCGAGGCGATCGCAGCCGAAGCCGCCACGACGGTAGCCGCCGCAGCCAAGTGTCTTTTCAACATCTGGATACTCCTGATCACGATAAATTTTTTGGGATTTTGGTGCCGGGCGCGGTGCCTGCCGGACTTATATACGAGTTTTTGGAGCGCCTCAATGGAATTAATCAAATTTAAACGATTATCTTATTGTTTTTATTGATGATTTATAGAGACGATCCAATTCCCGCAGGCATGGACCTGCGGGATAGCTCTGTTTCATATTCGGCACGGCTGGCTTCGGACGCCCTGAATAACGGGTACACTTGCCGCAGATCTACCGGCGGCGGCGAGCCACCAGGCCAAGACCGGCCAGTACGGTAGAAAAGAGAATGCCGGTAGCCGGCAGCGGAACAACACCGGGACCAACCGCTTCCGTCTCGTAGATTCTGAAGCTGGTCGAGAAGCTGGTGGCGCCGGTCGTCGCGAACCCGTCGAAAATACCGGCCGGAATGTCTATCTCGACATAGAGCGACGCGGAAAGCCCGGCGAAAGCACCGCTGGCACTGGTGACCGAGAACAACGCATCGCCCAGATCGCCGCTGTCGGAATAGCCGCGCGCCAGACTTTCGGCGTCGAGACCCGATCCCAGAGCGTCGCTCAGCGTCAACACGAAATCGCTGTTGCCGTAGGGCGCAATGCCGGTGGCGGCCAACAGGACCGCATCCAGGAAACTGTTGTTGGCGACGGCGCTGCCAGCGTCCGCCACAACCGCGACCCCGTCGAAAGAAAGATACGGGCCATCCTTCGCCGTCAGGCCGAAGGCGGACAGATCGACGAGTGCCGCGCTTGCCCCGGAGGCAAACGAGGCGGCGACCAGCGCGGCGGCCATCGCCCGCCCGTGGCCGATTTTGAAAAATTCCGAAACTGGCAGTTCATTTCAAACCCCTTGTGCATATTGTGGAGCGGCTGCGCCCGCCCGGACCGGCCATGCCGGAGCGGACGGGCGCATCGTCAGGTCAGACCAGCAGATCGCTGGCCGGATCGAAATCGGCCAGGCTGACCAGCACGATCCGGTCGCTGTCGCCTTCGAGAATCAGATGCGTGGAACCGCCGACATTGAGTTCCTGCGCGATCGCAGCACCGCCGAGATCGAGAAAATCGTCTTCGCTGAAGTCCATGATGAAGTCCGTTTCCGCGATGCCGTTGGATGTCTCCGATTTGAAGACAAACACATCCGCGCCACCGCCACCCATCAGAATGTCGATCGCGCCGGCCCCGCCGGAAATGACCTCGTCGGCCCCGGTTCCGAATAACCGGTCGATCCCGTCCGTGCCGTTGATTTCGACGCTCTGGGCCCCTTCCACCGTGACCGCGACGGTGGCGGTGCTGGTGCCGCCCCGGCCGTCGGAGATGGTGTAGCTGAAGCTGTCGGTGCCCGAGAAGCCGGCGTTCGGCGTATAGACGACCTGGCCGCCCGCGATGGCAACCGAGCCGCTGGCGCCCTGGGTGACGCTGTCGATGCTCAGCGCATCGCCGTCGGCATCGCTGTCGTTGGCCAGAACGTCGATGCTCACCGCCTCGCCGAAGGCGGTGCCGGCGCTGTCGTCGGCCGCCACCGGCGCGCTGTTGACATGCTCGTTCACCCGGACCGTGACCCGGGCCTGATCAAGCTCCCCATCGGCGTTGCGCACCAGATAGGAGAAGGCATCGCGCCCGACGAACCCTTCCTCGGGCGTGTAGACGATGGTGTCGTCGGTCAGATCGTCCGGCGTGCCGTTGTCGTTGATGACGGCGACGCCGTGCTGCATCAGACCCTGTTGGCTCGTGGTGCTGTCCTCGACGGAAACAAGCTCGGCACCTGCGCCGTCGTTCGAAAGAACGTCGATTACGATCGAACGTCCGCTGGTAGTGGTCACATCGTCGTCAGAGGCTTCGAAATACTGCGCGTCGTTGTCCTTGATCTTCAGCTGGATTTCGCCGGCGCCCGTGGCCACCACGTATTCGTCGAGATCGGCGCCTCCCGATTCGTCGTTCTTCTGGAAATCGACCAGCCGCCAGATCAGTGTATCGACGCCGGTGTCGTTGTTGGGAAATAGCCCGGATCGCCCGGCAGCAGATCGTCGGGATCGGGCCAGAGCGGCAGGGTTACCGTGGCGGTTGCCGAGGTGATGGTGAAGCTCAGCCCCTCGCTGGGGGAATCCCAGCCGGTCGCATCCTCGAGACCCGAGAACACCGGATAGAGAACCGTGCCGGAGGCCGTGTCGTAATACCGCTGGAGGACGAACTCGTTGATCCCGTACTGGAACAGGTCCTGGCCGCTGTCGCCGGCGCGATAGGCGGCGAGCCCGACGCGCGCACCTTCGGCCGGAAGGTTCTGGACCGTGAAAGTCAGCGTCACGGTGTCCAGATCGTCCTCGGAAAGGACGGTCCGGTTGGCGGAAATGCTCACCACCGGCAGGGCGACGGTGAAGTTGACCCTTGCGGTATCCGTGCTGCCCTGGCCATCGGAAACCGTATAGGTCACGCTGTCGGCACCGGTGAAGCCGGCATTCGGCGTATAGACGATCTTGCCGTCGACGATGCTTGCGGTCCCGTTTGACGGCCTGCCGACGCTCGCGATGCTCAGCGCATCGCCGTCGGCGTCGCTGTCGTTGGCCAGAACGTCGACGGTAACGGTACCGCCGGGTACGACATTGGCGCTGTCGTTCACCGCATCGGGGGCGGTGTTGGGCTTTTCGGCCACGGTCACGCTGACAGTTGCGGTATCGGTGCCGCCATTGCCGTCGGAAATCGTGTAGCTGAAGGTATCGTTCCCCGAGAAGCCGGTGTCGGGCGTATAGACCACCCGCGTGCCGGAGATCGCAACCGAACCATGGGCGCCCTGGGTCACGCCCGAAAGGCTCAGCGTATCGCCGTCGGCGTCGCTGTCATTGGCAAGCACGCTGATCGTGACGGCGGTTTCGTAGTTTGTGCTGGCGCTGTCGGCTACCGCATCGGGCGCATTGTTTTCCACCGGGACATCGTCGATGCTGTGGTATTCGGTGAATTTCTGCGAGCCGTTGACGATCGTGTTGCTTACCGAATCGTTCGGCGCGTCGATCACGTTCCAGTAAAATGTGCGCGGGTTGTAGCTCGTCGGGCTGCCATAGTAGGAAGTGTCGTCAAAGCCCACGAGGGTCAGCACGCCCGTCTTTTCGGTGATGCGAATCTCGAAGACGTACTGGTCGGGGAAGTTCGACAATCCTGCCGATACCGACTGATCGATGACCGGAAACTCGATTCCGCTGTAATAGGCTGGATTGAGCGCCTTGAAGATATCGAGTTCGTTGATTGCCTGACCGCCGGCGAGCGCCTGGCTGAGCGGTGCGTTCGGCGTGGCGGAGGCATAAACCCAGACGCTGACATATGTGCCGGCTGCCGGCGCTTCGTCCAGCTCGAAGATCAGATCGAAGGTCGGCCCGGTCTCTCCGGGTGCGGGCACCTCGGTCACATAGGGTTGCGAGAGCGAGAAGGTCACCCTGTTCAGGGTTCCCGCATAGGTTTCACGAAGCGCCTGCGAGAACAGCACATGGGGCTGCGGGCCCGAATGAGAGGACATGTCGAGCGCCCAGTTGCTTTCCCGCAGCGCGATGTGGCCGACCTCGCGCGAGGACGCCGAGACGCGCGCACCGGTCGTGGCGGCCAGAAGGTCGAGAAAGCGCGTGCCTTCCGGTCTCTGGCCGACATTGCATCCGTAGACGAGAATTTCGGCGCCGGCGAGCAGATCGGCCCAGGCGCCGGTAGCAGCCGACCGTTCGATCAGCGTGTTCGCATCGAGCGCGCCACGGCCAAGAAACAGGCGGCCCGTCTCGCCGTGCCCGACGAGGTGGAGCCTGTTGACCGGCCCCTGACCGAGCGCATCGGAAATGACGGCAACCGGATCGTCGTCCGCCCGGATCACCCGGACAGCAGCCCGCCCGGTGGCGTCGGCGACAAGCGAACGGTATTCCGGCACGCCGGCATCGACGATCAGCAGTTCATCAAGCATGTAATTTCTCATCGGAGCTTTCTCCCGGTCAGAACGCTGACACTGGAATTTCGGATTGTTCGGTGAGTTCCCCGGGGAACCTGCCTGTGAGGTCAGAATGCCTTGCGCAGCACCAGACCGATGGTCCGCGGTTCGGAAACGGAAGCCTCGGTCGGAGGTGGGCCGCCGCTCAGGCTGAGGACGTAGTCGTTGTCAAAGAGATTGTCCGCGTAAATGGCGATCTCGGCGCCGTTGTCGAAACGCTTGCCGAGTTCCATGTTGAATACGGTGAAGCCTTCGACCTCCAGCGTCGGTTCGTTTTCGATCGATCCGGTGCTGTAGAAGCTGCTGGTATAGGAGCCGTTGAGCGACCCGAAAAAGCCCGACTCATGTTCGTAGTAGACGCCGAGCCCCGCCGTAAGCCGGGGCGATTCCGGAAACTCGTTGCCGTAAGCCGCTTCGGTGAACTTGAGGAATTCGGTATGGAGAAGCCCGACGGACCCAAATATGCTGAGCCCGTTTCCGAAGCTGTACTGCCCCTCGAATTCGGCGCCGTACATTTCGGACTTGCCGGCATTCTGTGTCTGGGGAAGAAGCGGCAAGGGCCGTGCGACGACAACCTGCTGATCGGTGTATTGCGAATAGAACAGCGATGCGCCGAACCGCCAGTACCCGTCCGGGTCCTGGATGCGATAGACAATCTCGTAATCCGTCATGAATTCCGGTTTGACCCGTGTCGGGCCAGCCCCGTCCTGCAGCGCCACGAAACCCGAGCGATAGCCGCGCTGTACGGTGAAGGCGAGCGTCTGATCCGGGCTGAAGGCATAGGTGATGCCGGCTTTCGGCAGGAATACCGTATCGCTCGTCTCGTCCGACAGCGAGGCGGGTGTCTGGAAGATCTCCCCCTGAATGTCGTCGGAGACATCTTCGCGCAGCAGCCGCCCGCCGACATTCACGGTCCAGCTGGGTGCAAAGCGCCAGTTCAGGTCGGCGTAGGCCGAGATATGGGTGGTTTCGCTGTCGCGGGTGAAATTCTGGATCTCCACGACGCTTGGCCCGGGGTAGGTATAGGTCATCAGGTCTTCGCGCGCCTGCGTGAAGTGCCCGTAGTAGAGCCCGACCACCCCTGAGAAATTCGTCTCAGCCGAGCCGAAGACAAGCCGGAGATCCTGCGTGAAGTTGTCGTCTGTCCAGTCCGCATCACGGAAATACGCGATATCGTCTGGGGCGTATATGTGGATCTTGGAGTCCAGCCAGCTTGAAATGCTGGTCAGTTGCATGTCGCCGCCGAAATCGTAGCTCGCCTCGAAGGCGACATTGCGGTTGTCGGCCTCGCGGATTTCCAGCGGATAATCGCTGTCGGCATTGAATTTGCGATCGAAGAAATCGGTGCCGCCCGCCACGCTCTGGCCCGGCCTGTCGTAGGTGTCGCTGTAGGTCAGTTTCAGCGACAGCCCCGGAAGGTCGGGCGGCAGGAAGAGAAGCTTGGCGCGCAGGTTGCGATATTTGTCCTCGCCGACCTCGTCGAACCCCGAAAACGCATAGTCGATCCCGCGCTCGCGTTCGCGATACTCGCCGCTGATGCGTGCGGCCAGAACCCCGTCAACGATCGGACCCGACAGGGCGAAGGCCAGTTCGCGCCGGTCCTGCGTGCCGGCGATGGCGCGGAAATCTCCCTCGAAATGGAAGGTCGGGTCCCTGGTTTCGACAATGACGGCGCCGGCCAGCGCACCGCGCCCCTGCAAGGTCGACTGCGGCCCGCGGAATATCTCGACCTGCTCCA
Organism: Tropicimonas sp.; assembly: GCF_047971885.1. Lineage (NCBI taxonomy): Bacteria > Pseudomonadati > Pseudomonadota > Alphaproteobacteria > Rhodobacterales > Roseobacteraceae > Tropicimonas > Tropicimonas sp. Next base: position 9,345 of record NZ_JBKEAE010000154.1, read on the forward strand.
CATCCCAGAGCCCGCGGGCGCCGCGGCGCATCGTCTCGATGGTCTGCGTGGTGCCGTCGATGATCATCGAGGTAAGCGGGGCAGTATTGAGCGATTCGGTCACGCCCTCGGCGCTGAGGCCCCGGATGACGAAACCCGCGTTGCCGCTGCCGCCTTCCAGATAGCGGACGTTGCCAAAAAGCGAATAGGCGTCGCGCAGATCGGTAAGCCCCTGTTCCTCGATCTGATTGCCGTCCAGAACCCCGACGCTTTCGGCGGTATCGACATAGGCCTGCTGCAGCTTCGTGCCCTGGACGATGATATCGTCCAGAACGGTGGCATCTTCGGGAACACCGGCATCGTCCACAACGGTCGTGTCGTCCAGAACGGTGGTATCAGAAAGCTCCGCCTCGAACCCTTCATCCTGTGCGACCGCGACAGAGGCCACGAGGGCCAGTGCCAGCCCGGGGCAAACCGCCGCAAACAGGTCGGGCCGCTGCCCATATCTGAAGAACGCAAAAACCACCCACGTACCCCCCGGCTCGCTGGAGCGCGTCAAACTCGACACTCTCTGGATGAATTGCGGGCTCGGCGATCTGGATGCCGGGAGCTGGCCGACGGACAAGGTAAACAAATATTTACGATTTGCAGGCATATGCATCACAGGATGTCAAGAGACTGATTTAAAAAGACTTTCCTGTCCGGCCGGCATTTTCCGGCGGATCGGTCGGAAAAAGCCGGAGGGCCACCTTGCGGTTTCACCGGCGCCGGGCTGTGGTCGGGAAAAAGGGCGCGCAGCAATCCGGCATGCGGTACCTGGGCCGTTTGGACGTCTGGACTTCACCGGCCGAACACAGCATCTTGCGCCGGACCTACCGAGTGCAGGGCGCATGCGCAGCCCGGGCCGGCAGGATATCCAGCATCTCGTGAGGAGCAGAAATGCCAGAGGTTTCCGCGATTCTGCGGGCGGGTCACGTGCCGGTTTTTGCGGCGGTCGAGGAGATCGCTTACCGCAACGGAGTGGCCGTGGCGCGCGACAACTCCCGTCTGACGGTCACGTCCCCGCTCGGGTCTGTGCATTTTACCGCAGAAGGACAGGCAACGCATCTGAGATTCGAGGCTATCACGCCCGCCGATCTGCAGGTGCTCAGAGACAGATATGCCGAACGTTTCGAGCAACTCGGCGTGACGAACCTGCTCGACTGGCAGGCCGGATCGGCAGGCGTGCCACTCAACCAGATGCTGGCGAGGGTCGTGCGTTGCGAACGTATCTCGCCGAATTTCGCCCGCCTTCGGCTGGAGGGGGATTTCTCTGCTTTCGCGCAGCCGGGTGCCGGGCTGCATTTCCGGCTGCTGTTCAGCCGGGTTGGTGCCGAATGGCCATATCTGGATGCCAGCGGCATCATGCAATGGCCGAACGGGATCGGCGACTGGCACCGCCCGCCCTATACGGTGCGTGCCCTGGACCCCGCGGCGCAGTGGATGGATGTGGATATCGTTGTGCATCCCGGCGGGCGCGTTACCGACTGGTGCGGGACGGTTGCGCCGGGCAACGAGATTGCCCTGCACGGGCCTGGCGGAAACAGGCAGCCGAAAGCGGGCTGGCTCGGCCTTGCCGGCGACGAGACAGCGCTGCCGGTCATCCTGCGGATGGTGGAGAATGCGCCCGCCGGTACGGCCGGGCACGCCATTGTCTGGCTGCGTGATCTGGCGGATGCGCAGCCGGTCGAAACCGCGTCGGCCATTCGCATGGAATGGCGCGCGGCTGAGATCCTGCAGGATCCGGTGCTGCTTCTGGCGGAATTTCATCCGCCTGCGGCCGATCGCCACCTGTTTTTCGCCGGCGAGCGCGAACTGGCCGGACGGGCACGTCAGTGGTTCAGGGAGAATGGGTATTCCGGGGGCGAAGCCAAGGCCGCCGCCTACTGGACCGATGGATGGGTACCCCCGTGGTGAGTGCACGACGATGGAATTGCGGCAAGGGAACGGACGAATGTTACAACGGATCTTGACGATCGCCCTTGTGGTGATCGGCATGGCGGCTCCTGCCATCGCCTGTGACGGGCGATTGATGGAGCAGGATACCGTCTATGGCGCGCCACTTTGCCTGCCCCCGGCACCAAAGCGCGTGATTGTTCTCGACCCCGGTTTCAGCCTCGGGATAGGGCTTGACGCGGGCCTGCCGGTCGTCGGCGCACCACTGGAGCGGATGGGCGACGCCGATCTGCGCGCGCGGGCCGAGGCTGCGGGCGTGACCTCGCTGGGTTTCGTCACCGAACCGAGCCTTGAGGCGCTGGTGGCATTGCAGCCCGATCTGATCGTCGGCTTCATGGGCGACCGTGCCCTGGCCGAGATCTATTACCCCATGCTCTCGGCACTGGCGCCAACGCTGCTCGACATTTCCGGCGACTGGCGCGCATTCTATCACCTGCTGGCCGGCTTCACCGGCCGCGAGGCGGAAGTCGGGGCGCTTTTTGCCGGCTATGACGCACGGCTGGCCGATATCCGCGCGCGCATGCCGCAGGACCGGACGGTTTCCGTGCTGCGCATCACCTCGTGGGATTTTCAGGTCTATACCGATGCGCCCGGCACCTACGCGCCCTTCGCGATCCTTGCCGAGGCGGGCGTGCGCCGCAGCACCTATGAAACCGACGACCAGGTCGCGCTCAAGCGACCGGACTGGGAGGAGCTGGCGGCGCTCGACGGCGATATCCTGCTCTATATCATCGGCGGCACCAACGATTCCGGCAGCGACGGACGCCATGAGGAGGTCCTGGGCAATCCGCTGTTTCAGATGCTGCCCGCGGTGCGGGCCGGCCGGGTTCATCGGCTCGATCCGGGCATCTGGATGGAATTCAACGGTCTCGGCTCCGCCGGCAAGGTGTTCGACGATATCGAACGCTACATCCTCGGGGCGCCGTGAGGCGGGGGGGCGTTGCGCCACTGCCGCTCGGCCTCGGCCTGCTGGTCGCGATCACGGCCCTGTCGCTGTGGTCGATGGGGGTGGGCGCGGCGCCGATCCCGGCCGCGCGGCTGATCGAGGCATTGGCGGACCCGGGCGGGCAATCGCGCGAGACGCTGATCGTCTGGACGGTGCGGCTGCCGCGCCTGCTGGCGGCATTGCTGGCCGGGGCGGCGCTGGCCGGGGCGGGGACGATCATGCAGGCAGTCACCGGCAACCCGCTGGCCGATCCGGGGTTGCTGGGTGTCAATGCCGGTGCGGCTTTTGCTGTGGTGCTGGTGCTGGTACTTACCGGCACGATCTCCGGCCATGTGCTGGTCTGGGCGGCCTTCGCCGGGGCCTTGCTCGCGGCGACGGCTGTCTACGGGCTCGGCGCGGCGGGGCGTTCGGGTCCGACGCCGCTCAAGCTGATACTGGCCGGTGTGGTCGTCGGCACCTTCCTCGGCGCGATCACCATGTCGCTGCTGATCCTCGACGCGCAAACCTTCGATCAGGCCCGGCTCTGGACCGCCGGGTCGCTCAAGGGGCGCGGCATGGAGAGTATACTGCCCGTTCTGCCCTATTTTTCCGCCGGGCTTATCTGTGCGCTTCTGCTGCGCGATCAGTTCACCACGCTCAGCCTGGGCGAGGCGGCGGCGCGCGGTATCGGGCAGAACCCGGCACTCTGGCGGGCGATCTCGGCGCTGGTGGTCGTGCTGCTGGCGGGCAGCGCGGTTGCGGTGGCCGGACCGGTGGGATTTGTCGGGCTGGTGGTGCCGCACATGATCCGCCTGACGGTGGGCGCCGATTATGGCCGCATCCTGCCGCTGGCAATCCCGGCCGGCGCGCTGCTGACCCTGCTTGCCGATACGGCGCCGCGCGCGCTGTGGGGCAACGATGTGCCGCTTGGCGTGACGCTGGGGCTGGTTGGAGCGCCGGTCTTCCTCTGGCTGGCCCGGCGCCGGGCGGGGCGTCCGGCATGAGCCAGCGCTTCGCTCTGCTTGTCCTGTCGCTGGCTGTCGCCTCGCTGCTGGCGCTGACCACCGGCGAGGTTGCGCTGACACCCGCCGAGTTGATGCGCGCGCTGACTGCGCCCGACGGGATGCAGGGACCGGCGCAGACCATCCTGTGGTCCCTGCGCCTGCCCAGGCTGGCAATGGCGATCCTGGTCGGGGCGGCGCTTGCGGTGGCCGGCGCGGTGGCACAGGCCATCATGCGCAACCCGCTGGCCGAGCCCGGCATCCTCGGCATCAACGCCGGGGCGGCGCTGATGGCGGTTCTGGTGATCGTCCAGTGGCAGAACGTGCCGGCGAGCCATCTGCCCTGGCTGAGCTTTCTCGGTGCGGTGGCGATGTCCGCCGCGATCTGGCTGCTGGCATGGCAGGATGGCACCTCGACGCTGCGCTTCATTCTGGTGGGCGTGGGGCTGAGCGCGCTGGCCGGCTCGGCCGCGACATTCGTTGCGACATTCGGCGATATGGTGCTGATGCAGCGGGCGATGCTGTGGATGGCGGGCAGCCTTCAGGACAGCCGCTGGATCAAGGTCGAGATCCTTGCGCTGTGGCTGATCGTGCCCCTGGCGCTGATCTGGCTCAATGCGCGCGAACTCGACCTGATCGGTTTCGACGAAAGCGTTGCACGCGGTCTTGGACAGCGCGTCGACCTGACCCGCGGAATGATGGTGCTGGCCATCGCCGCCATCTCGGGCGCAGCGGTGGCGGCGGCGGGGCTGATCGGCTTTGTCGGCCTGGTGGCGCCGCATATGGCCCGCCGGCTGGTCGGGCATCGCCACAAGGTCCTGCTGCCCGGTGCCGCCCTGATCGGCGCGTTGATGGTTGTGGCCGCCGATATTGTTGCGCGCAGTGTGATCGCGCCGGCACAACTTCCCGTTGGGGTGACGACGGCCGCTATTGGAGCGCCGTTCTTCGGCTGGCTATTGTGGAAGAAACGCAATGAATGACACCGGGTTGCGCATTTGCGGAGTCACCGCCGGCTATGGGCGCGCGCCGGTGTTGCAGGGGGTCGATCTTGCCGTTCCCCCGGCAAGGTTCACCGCGCTGATCGGGCCGAACGGCTGCGGAAAATCGACCATGTTGCGCGTACTTGCCGGTCAGATCCGATGCACCCGCGGGCGGGTGACCCTGGACGGAGCCGATATCGCCCGCCAGCCTGCCAGGGCGCTGGCCCGCCGAATCGGCATCCTGGCCCAGAGCGCCGAGGCGCCCGAGGGGCTGACGGTTGGCGAACTGGTCCGGCAGGGCCGCTATCCGCACCGCAGCCTCCTTGGCGGCTGGCGCGAGGCCGATACGCTGGCGGTCGAGGAGGCGCTGGCGCTGACCGGCATCTCGCACCTGCGCCATCGCCGGCTCGACACGCTTTCGGGCGGACAACGCCAGCGCGCCTGGATCGCGATGACGCTGGCCCAGCAAAGCGGCATCCTGCTGCTTGACGAGCCGACGACCTTTCTCGACCTGGCGCATCAGATCGAGGTCCTGTCGCTCGTGCGCCGCCTCGTGCGCGAACGGCAGACCACGGTGGTTGCGGTCCTGCACGACCTCAATCAGGCAGCGCGCCATGCCGATCACATGGTGATGCTCAAGGCCGGCACGATCCGCACCGGCGGCGACCCGGCCACGGTTCTGACCGGCAACGCGGTTCGCGATGTCTTCGGCGTGGAAACGGTTGTCATCGCTGATCCCGAGGCCGGCACGCCGATGTGCATTCCACGCCGCGATCCGGCAATCGAAATGTCGCGCGACATGTCAGACGGGGCGCCACATGCGTGAACGCCCCGTTCCTGTGCAGGGTCAGTACCCGACCGTCGCCGCATCGACCTGACGCGGGTCCGAGGCGCCGAAAAGCAGCCCGCGATCCGTGTCGAGCATGATCGACTGGGTCGAGCCCATCACCGGTTGCTGGCTTACCGCGTGCCCGCGCTGTTCGAGAATGGCGAGAGTATCGCGGCTGATGCCGTCCTCGATCCGGATCTCGTCGGGCAGCCACTGGTGGTGGATGCGCGGCGCAAACGTTGCCTCGGCGATGTTCATGCCGTGGTCGATCACATTCATGATCACCTGCAACGTGGTGGTGATGATGCGCGATCCGCCGGGGCTGCCGGTGACAACGAACACCTCGCCGTCCTTCATCACCATGGTGGGCGACATCGACGAAAGCGGGCGCTTGCCGCCCTCGACGGCATTGGCGTCGCCACCGACAAGGCCGTAGGCGTTGGGGACGCCGGGCTTGGCCGAGAAATCGTCCATCTCGTTGTTCAGCAACACGCCGGTTCCTTCGGCGACGAGGCCCGAGCCATAGGAGAAGTTGATCGTATAGGTGTTCGACACCGCGTTCCCCCATTGGTCGACGACCGAGAAATGCGTGGTCTCGTTGCTTTCATAGGGGGTCAGATCGCCCGGCAGAATGGTGCTGGAAGGCGTCGCGGCATAGAGGCTGATCTGCTTGCGCAGATCGTCGGCATATTGCTTCGAGGTCAGCACCTCGAGTGGTACGTCGACGAAATCGCTGTCGCCCAGGTATTCGGAACGGTCCGCATAGGCGCGCTTCATCGCCTCGGCCATCAGGTGAATGGTGTCGGCCGAGTTATGCCCCAGAAAGCCGATCGGGTAGTCTTCGAGGATATTGAGGATCTGCACGATATGAACCCCGCCCGAACTGGGCGGCGGCATCGAGACGATCTCGTATCCGCGATAGGTGCCGCGCACGGGTTCGCGCATCACCGGCTTGTAATTCGCCAGATCCTCGACCGTCATGCGCCCGTCGGCAGCCTGCACCGCGGCGGCGATATCCTCTGCGACCTGCCCCTTGTAGAAACCGTCCGGCCCCTCGTCGGCGATCTTCTGCAACGTCCTGGCAAGATCGGACTGCACCAGCATTTCGCCCGGCTCATAGAAACCGCCGCCTTCCTTGAAGAAGATCTTCTCGGACGAGGGCCATTTCTTCAGCCGGCCTTCCAGTTCCTTGAGGCTGTCGGCCAGTCCCGGCGTTACCGCGATACCGTCGCGCGCCAGCGCGATCGACGGGGCGAGCACATCGGCAAGGCTCATGGTTCCGTATTGTTCGAGCGCTGCCTGCATCCCGGCAACCGTTCCCGGCACCCCCACGGCAAGGCCGGTATAGCGCGACAATTCGCTGTCGGCATTGCCATCTGCGTCGAGGAACATGTCGCGATCGGCCGAGGCCGGGGCCATTTCGCGGTAGTCGATGGCGGCGGTTTCACCGCTCTCCGCCTCGTGCACCATCATGAAACCGCCGCCGCCCAGGTTGCCGGCCCGCGGCAGCGTCACCGCTAGCGCGAAAGCCACTGCCACCCCGGCATCCACCGCGTTGCCGCCCGCTTCGAGAATGTCGAGCCCGACCTGCGCCGCCACGGCTTCCTGCGCGGCGACCATGCCATGCGCCGCATAGACCGGGTGTATCCGGTCGTCGCCCGAATAGATGGCCGCCTGCTGCGCCATGGCCGGCACCGCCGTGGCCAGTGAGGCGCCCAATGCGCCCACCATGAACCTTTTCATACCTTACCCCCTGATATCATTGGACAGAAAAAGCATGGCAGCGAAACGGGCAGGTGACAAGCAGGGGTTGTGTTTCTCGCGTCCATTCATGTGGAGTCCGCCTGCCGGATTTTCGGCGGGAATCACGTGAGGCAAGCGTAATGCCCTGATCTTACGTGAAATAACCTGACGGTATGGGTAGATAGCGTCAGTGCGGTGCGCCGGGCATGATTCGCCCGACGAGCCGGACCAGCGTATCTGCGGCGCCAAATCCGCCGGATTTTGTCACCACCGTTACGGTTTGTCCGTGATATTCCGCCGTGGCGGCCGGGACGCCGGGCAGGATTTCGCCCAGCACCGTCAGGTGTTCGACGCCCATGCCGCCAAGTATGGCGTTTGCGGATTCGCCGCCGCAGGCAAAGATCGTTCGCGCCGAGAGGTGGACAAGACCCCTCAACGCCGAACGCGCAAATGCGGCGCCCGCGATTCCGGGCTCTGCGGGCCCGGAACCTTGCGTCATCCGCAGCAGCAGCACCGGCGCGCGGGGAAGATCGCCGGCCTCGCCGTTGGGGGCGTCGTGGACGGGGATCTGCCGCAGCATGGCAACCTGCGCGCCTGTCACCGGATCGCGCGAGCCGATGGCAAGCAACGCCGGGCCGGGCAGGTCGAGATCGGGCGGGGCCGGGCGGTTGGGCCGTAGCCGCCGCGCCAGCGCCGCGGCAAGGCCCGCCGCGCCGACATAGACGCAACCGGCCAGATCCCCGGGCAATGCCGCGTCGAGATCGGCGTCGCTGCGGATTTCGGGAATTGTCGCCGGTCGGCCGATCCGTTCCGCGACCGGGATGGGGGTTTCGACGCCGGCACCCGTCACGCGTCTGTCGATGCACAGCCGCCCGAGCGCGGGCAGGGCGGGGCTGACCAGAAGCGCCGGATACCCATGCAGCAGGGTGTCGAGTTCGGCCTGAATGTGGCCCTTCAGCCGGCTGTCGATCTTCTTGAAGAGGATGGCCGGCTCGTTCCGTATCGCCTGCCGCACCTCATGCAGCGCCTTGCGTGCCGCTTCCTCGCTGCCGTCGCGCGATCCGGTCGATACCGAGACGACTTCGGCGCCCGAGGCCAGCGCGGCCGGAAGTCCGGCAGGGGTGCGCGCCACCAGGACCCGGCCCCTCCGGTTGGCGAAAGGCACCGCACTGTCGAGCGCACCGGTCAGATCGTCGGCGACTATGAGGACCTCTGCCATCGGTTTGCCCCTTCGTGCGACCGGATTGTTGCGCCTATTTCATCCGCAGATCGAGCAGCCCGCCGCCAAACAGCCGCTCGCGCGAGTTTTCCAGATGCCCGCGCATCAGATGCCGCGCCCTGTCCGGCTCCCGGCCGGCAATCGCGTCGAAAATCGCCCTGTGCTCGTCGAGAACGGCATTCAGAAAGGCGTGACCGCCACTGATCAGGGCCGTTCCGTGCAGTGTCATGCCGACATTGATGTGCTCGCGCAGGGCACGCAGCGACGTTTCGAAATACTGGTTGTTCGATGCCCTGGCGATTCCGTGGTGGAAGGAGAAATCCGCGTCCTCCCGGTGCTGCATCGAGTCGGTCGCGGCACGCAGCAACTCCAGCGCCTCCTCGATCCGTTCTAGCGCTTCGGCGTTGCGGCGTTCGGCGGCGAGTGCCGCGGCTTCGGTTTCGAGGTTCAGGCGGAATTCGTAGCACCGCTGAATGTCAGCCAGGGTCTCGACCCGGCCATAGCCCACCGGCGTGGTTCTGGTGACACGAACATACGACCCCGCACCCTGGCGCGAATAGATCATCCCCTCACCCCGCAGCCGTTCCAGCGCCGTCCGCAGAACCGGGCGCGAGACGTCGAATTCCTGTGAAAGCACCGCCTCCGGCGGCAGCTTTTCGTTGGAAACGTAATCGCCGTTGATGATGCGGCTGTAGAGAAGATGGTAGACGCGATCTGCCAGGGTTGTCCGCTTTTTCGTACTTGTTGCCTTCATCGACTTTCCGTCACCTGATTCGTCTCGTGCCAGGCACTCCCCGGCACGTGGCGTATTGGTCAGAAAATTGACAGGTTTGACAAGCCGATGGCGCATGATACGCAGCGGAACGGCCCCGTCGCCGCAACCGCAGGCGATATAACCGGTCAAGACACGTCGGTTCGCGCCGCAGCCAGTTTCCTGCCATATTCCAGCGCCGCAAGCATGTTCACATGGTTCGCCCGGCCGGTTCCCGCAAGGTCGAAGGCCGTTCCGTGATCGACCGAGCAGCGGTCGATCGGCAGGCCGAGCGACACGTTCACCGCCGTGTCGAACGCGATAAGCTTGATCGGAATGTGGCCCTGATCGTGATACTGGGCAACGACCAGATCGAAGGCGCCGGTGTTGGCGCGATGATAGACCGTGTCGGCAGGGACCGGCCCGGTCACGTCGATGCCCTCGGCCTGCGCCCGCGCCACCGCCGGGGCAACCTGCAGGTCGTCCTCGCGGCCGAACAGCCCGCCCTCGCCGCAATGTGGGTTGATTCCGGCAACCGCGATGCGCGGCGCGGACAGGCCCATGCGCCGGAAATGCCGATGTCCGGTGATGATCGTCTCGTACACCCGTTCGGGCTGGGCACGGCCGATCGCATCCCTGAGAGAGACGTGCGTTGAAACGTGAAGCACGTTCAGCGTTGGCGATGCGAGCAGCATCCACGAGCTTTCTGCGCCTGTCAGGTGGGCCAGCATCCCGGTGTGGCCGTCGTAATGGTGTCCTGCCGCGTTGAGCGCGGCCTTGCTGATAGGCGCCGTGACGATGGCCGATGCCGCTCCGCCGCTTGTCATTTCGACCGCGCGCGCAACATAGCGGTAGCTTGCTTCGCCGCAGGCCTCGGAAAGGATGCCGAACCTGCCCGGCAGCCCGGGCACCGGCACATGGATCACCGAAAGCGCGCCTTCCGCCGGTGCCTTGAAATCCGCCAGTTTCAGGTTCGTATCCGTAACGGCAATGGCAGTTTCCAGCGTATCCGGATCGCCGATGACGGCATAGCGTGTACGCTCCCCGACCGGCAGGCTCGCAATCGCCCTGACGGTAACCTCGGCGCCTACTCCGGCGGGATCCCCCATTGTAATGACGATAGGCTTGTCGGTCATCCTGAAAACTCCTTTTGGCCGGTCCGTATCATGGACGGGTGAAAGCGCCGCATCATCGCGGCATTCTCCGGTCGTGGTCCGGCAGGCAGCGATCCGGCACCTGCCCAATGGATTTCAGAACCATGAAAACCACCTCGACATGAGTCACCGACTTTGTAATCTTGTAATGAATATATGTCGATAGTTCATTGAGAAACTAGGGAGAGCCAGAGAGGAGCAGGCAGCCGCCTTCAGGCAGCATATATAATTTATGTTATTCAATACATTACTGAGTGAAATGGTATTATGGTATTCTGGATGTTCGCAAGACCATCTGCTTGCGGGGATTTTGATAAGTTTACAAATACACCGAAATCTGCTGCGTACGATGTGCTGGCGGGGATGCGTGTCCGGCAGGGCGGTCGAGGACGCCATGGTAATCGATGCCGTCGGCGGCGCCGGCGAATCTCTCAACGGGCACGTCGCCGGCGAATTCTTCACAGGCAATTCACGCAAGGCAATCCTCCGGACGGTGTATTCTGCTCATATCGGGCAGATCACCTCTCCCGGAGGTTTGAGTACGCGATTGTTCAACGCCGATCCGCGAGACTTGAGCGACGGTATCCGTCAATTAGGACGGTGGCTCGCAGTTACCGTTGTTCAGGTCTCGCGGGCTTTCCGCCCCGGGCCGCCCCGGGCGATCCCGCGCAGACCATCCCATCCCTGAGGTCTGCGGACGGGGCAGGGCGACGGGGCAGGGCGACGACGGTGCCGGATTTCCTCCCCTCCGGCACCGTCGCCGCGCCCGGTCAGCGCGGTGCCTGCTCCTTATTCTTCACTGTCGCGTCTGGTGCGAATGGCATCGCCGGGCACGTCCGGATGCAGATCGTCGGGACCGACGCGATCGATGACAACGATCATCCAGGCCAGCGTTTCGCGCAATTCGGGCGGCAGCCGCTCGTCACCGACCATCTGTGCCGGGTATTGGCGCAAACCGGGCCAGCGCTCGTAGAACTCGAAGATCGTTTCGATACCAAGTTGCGATTCCTCGCGGCTCATCGTGCTGATCCTCCTTGGGTGGAAAGCACCGCCATTTTTGCCCGCAGTCGCCACGATCGGGGCGTGAATAAGGTGTGAGCGGCTTTGCTATCTGACCTGACGTATCGTAAGATCGGATAACTTCCCGGAAAGACTGGTTAACGATGGCTGCGCCGCTGGAAATTTCGCTTTTTGGGACATGCGCCGTCCGGACGACGGGATCCGCCGGTGTCGAGATCCGGGGGGCCAAGCATCGTGCGCTGATCGCGCTTCTGGCGACGGCGCCGCTGGGCCGGCGGACGCGCAGCTTTCTTCAGCATACGCTCTGGGGCGATGCGGGATATGACAGCGGCCATCAGAACCTGCGCCGGGCCCTGTCGGATCTTCGCAAGCTGATGGGCGACGATTTCGACCGGATCTTCAATTCCACCAATTCCGAGGTCGAGATCGTGCTGGACCGCGTGCGCTGCACCGGCGATCCGCAGTACGGTCTCTTTCTGGACGATCTCAACGTCAGCACACCGGGCTATATCGAATGGCGGCAGAAGGTGCGGGACAATCCGGCGCGGGTGGCTGCCCTGTGCCGGGACCCCGGCGACACCACGCCGCCCCGGCCGCGTATCACCGCCCTGCCGCTGACGGTGCTGGGCGGTGATCCGGGGTTGCGCACGCTTGCCGACTGGGTGGCCGAGGAGATTTGCCGCGCCCTGTCGCGATCGTCGCTCTATACTGTCATCTCGCATCTTTCGGCGCGGGCGATGGCGCTGCGGATGGTCGATATCGCCGATGTACGCGATACGCTCGATGTCGATTACATGATCACCGGCACGATGCGGCGCAGCCGCGGTGAAAACGTGATCGACTTCGATTTTGTCGATGCGCGCAGCGGCGTCATCGTCTGGAACCGGCATCTTGCCTGCCCCGAGGACAGGTTTCTCGATGAACTGCCCGAACGTCTGGTCAATGTCGTTGTATCGGCGGGACGTACCGTGGCCGATGCGGCGATCGCGCATATCCGCGAACGGAGCCTGCCCGATATCGCCGACCACCAGCTTGTGCTGGCCGGGGTTTCGCTGATGCACCGGTCGGCCCTGCGGGATTTTCTGCAATCGCACAAGCTGCTGAGCGAGGCCATCGTGCGGCAACCGCGCGCCGCCGAAACGCATGCATGGCTGGGCAAGTGGTATGTGCTCAACGTGTTCAAGAACTATACCACCGACCGCAGCCGGGATACGCAACTGGCGCTGGACTGCACGGCGCGGGCGCTGGACCTCGATCCACAGTCCAGCTTCGGTCTGACGATCGACGGCTTCGCCCATGGTAACCTTCTGAAAAAGATGGATATCGGCGAGGCGCGCTACAGCGCGGCACTGGAGATCAACCCGAACGAAAGCCTGTCGTGGCTGCTGCGTGGTATCCTGATGGCCTTTCAGGACGACGGGACGGCGGCGATCCGCGCCACCGGTACCGCGCGGCGCCTGTCTCCGATCGATCCGTTCGGACATTACTACGACAGCCTGTCTGCCTCGGCCTATCTTGCGGCCGAGGATTATGCGCGTGCGCTGGAACTGGCGGACCGGTCCCTGATGGTCAACGACCGTCATGTCTCGACCCTGCGCACCCGTGTGGCGGCGCTTTATTTTCTGGGAGATGGTGAAGCCGCCCGGCAGGCCGCGGTCGATCTTCTGCGGCGTTTTCCGGATTTCCGGCTGGACGATTATCGGCGCGAACATCCCGGCGCCACCTCCCATACGGGGCAGCGTGTTCTCAGGGCGCTGAGCGCGTCGGGTATTTCGTAATCACAACAGGAAGAGAGGGTGGAAAATGTCGGCATATGGCGGATTTGGAGGTTTCGGGGGATTTGGCGGCTTCGGCGGCTTCGGAGGGTTTGGCGGCTTCGGCAATTTCACCGGGCTTGGCGGCTTTCTCGGCGCGGGGGATACCGGGTCCTATGATGCCTTCACGGTGGCAGGCCTGCTGACCACATCCGAAGCGCTCGAACATCTCGCCGGATCGGGTCCGGCGCCGGTAAGCGCCGAGATCCCGGCGAACGATCCCGCCAACATGGCCCGCTGGGCGGTCTGGGTGCGCGGCTCGCTCTATGTGTCGGAGTTCCTCAGGGGGCTGGACTGGCAGGTCGGCAACGCCGCCGGTCAGGCGGGAGGGGATGTGAACATGGTGACGCTGAAATTCGATGGCACTCCCATGTGCACGCTGCACCGCCCGGTGCCGCAAACCTTGCAGGACCAGTGCCGCCACGTGCGCAACTACGCCACCCTGCGCGAGGAACGCGGCGCCGAAATCGCCTCGCAGCTTGGCTTTCCGACCGCCTATTTTGCCATGCTTCTGGGCCTGCATGGCGGCCAGCATGCCCACACGTTCGAACTGATTACGGCAACGCAGGTCGCCGCCGCCCATGCGGCGATGGTAGTCAAGAATGCGCTGGCGGTACGCCGGCCCGACCAGATCGACGGGCGGGTCATGCCGATGTTGCCCACCCCGGGGCACGGCAGCTTTCCCTCGGCGCACGCCACCGAAAGCTATGCCGTGGCAACTGTGCTGAGCAAGCTGGTCGAGGCATGGGGATCGCTCGCCGATCACGATGCGCGCAACAGGATGCTGTTCGGGCTGGCCGAGCGGATCGCGGTGAACCGGACGGTTGCCGGCGTTCACTACCCGATCGACAGCTGGGCCGGCGCGGCGCTCGGCTCTGCCGTCGGGCGCGCGGTTCTGGGGCGGTGCGGACGGAATGAGCCGATGATCGTGCCGAGCTATGCGCCGGTGGATTGCGACTTTTTCCAGTACGATTTTGCCGATCCCGCGCGTGCCGCTGCATGTGGGCTGACCCACGCGGCGGCGGGCGGCAGTGCCGGCCGCGGCGATGGCTTCTCGTGGCTCTGGGCGCAGGCCGAGGCCGAGCGTCAGTGTGTCGTCTCGTAAGCGGAGGATGCCGACATGACATCGACCGATGACGCCGCGGCGGAACTGGCGCGCTACACCGGGCCTTACGAGCGCTGGGTATTCACCAGACGCCTCGGCCGCCCGTTTGCCTTTCCGGCAATCGCCAAGGGGAATGCAGCCTATTTCAGCGCGATCGCCGAAGGCGAGATTGACCCCGCCGGCCTGAGCGCTGCCGCGCCGGCCGAGGTCCGGCTGCCGCCTCTGTGGAACCCCGACATCGCCCCGCTGGCGGCCGTTCCCTTTGCATTCCACCGCGCGGGCACCCGTCCGCCCGCGCTGCACGACGTTGATGAACTGGATGCCGAGGCGGCCGAGTTGCTGGCCTGTCTGCGATGCGGTGCGGGCGAGGGCACGCGGCCACCTCGGTACAGGCTGAATTTTCCCGTCGAGCGCGCCAGTTGGGCAACCGTGCACGACCCGGCGGCCGAACCCGAAGGCTGGATTGCGCCGGCGATCCGCCCGGCGGCGATCGTCGGTGTCATCGACGATGGCATCCCTTTTGCCCAGCGGGCGTTTCTCGGGCGGGACGGACGCAGCCGCATCAGCCATTGCTGGCTTCAGGCGGCGCGCGCGGCAAGCGGCCGGTCCGCCGTTCCCTTCGGGCGCGAGTTTGCCAACGGGCAGATCGACCGGCTTCGCGCGGGTTTTCCCGACGAGCGCCAACTCTACCGCGAAGCGGGCGCCATCGACGCGGATCTGCCCGAGCTTGGCCTTGCGCTCGCCGGCCGGGCAACGCACGGTGCGCATATCGCCGGTCTCTGCGCCGGAAACGATCCCCATGTCGGCGCAACGCCGATGGGGGATGATATCCAGATCGTCGCCGTTCAACTGCCCAATACCATTGCCTGGGATACTTCGGGTTTCGGCAAGGAAATGTACATGCTGAGCGCGCTGCATTACATTCTGGCCCGGGCCCGCCGGATTGCCGCGCAATATCCGGACGGACCCGCGGAACTGCCGCTTGTCGTCAACTTCAGCTATGGCTGGAGCGCGAACCGCCACGATGGCGGCGCAACGATGGAACGCGCTGTCGAACAGCTTCTGGCCCGGCGGCGGGCGATCCAGCCCGCGACCGCGCTGGTCATGCCGATGGGCAACAATTTCGAAAAGCGGATGCATGCCCGGATCGTCGGTGCGGATCTGCGCGGCGGAGAATACACGATCGACTGGCATCTTCCGCCCGACGATCACACCGCAAGCTATCTGGAAATCTGGTTCCCCGAGGGGATCGATCCGGCCGGGAACAGCGTCTCCATCCGGCCGCCCGAGGGGGTGGCGCTCGACTCTGGCGGACGGATCGCGCTCGATCCCCCGCCACCGCCGGACGATGGCGATCCACGCCGGTTTCGCGATCTCAGGGTGGAGGGAAAAATCGTCGGACAGCTTTCTGCCGATAAGCACATGAACGAGCGCTGGCGCGTCCTGCTGGCGCTGATCCCGACCAGCTACACCCGCAACCAGCCGCGCCGCGCGGCGGCGGGATCGTGGCGGATCACCATCCGCAGCGAGACGCTGGCGCAGGACGAGGCGATCAATATCTGGCTGCAGCGCGACGACGACCCCGGAGTTCTGCGCAGCGGCGGACGGCAAAGCCATCTGATCGATCCGAAGGCGCCTGCGCGCCCGGCCCTGTCGCCCGGTCAGTGCCGCCCCTGGCTGGATATCGTCCGCGGGTTTGGCACCTTCAACGGTATCGCCTCGTCCGCGGCGACCACCCGGGTCGGCGGATATGTCGGGACCGACCGGCGCCCGAGCCGCTACAGCGGCGCCGGCGGTCTGACGCGCACGGGAGGCAACGTGACGGCGTGGAGCGTTCCGCCGACCCTGTCCGCCCCCGCCGATCAGGGCATCTTCCGTCCCGGTCTGCCCTCGATCGGGGTGCTCAGCGGCAGCGGCGCACGCCTGCAGGGCACAAGCGCCGCCGCTGCGCTGGCCAGCCGCTGGATGGTGCTGAACCTGGCGTCGGGACGCCCGATGTACGATGGTCTCGAACCCGTGCCCGCCGCCGACTTCCCGCCGGCCGACCGCGCCCTCTGCGACGCGAAACGAACCGCGCGGCTGGGCGGCGGTCTGGTGCCATCGTAGCGATCGCCGCACCCTGACCAACGGCTCCCCGGGATGTGACCACATGATTGCCGGCGAGATTGGAAAAGGGGTATCACCACCGGGGCCTCCGAGTGGCGAAAATGCCGACGCCGCCGGTTCCGTCGAATCTCGGCGGGGAAAATGATTGACGAGAGGTAACGATCCGGAAAAGGCTGTTCAGCCGGTGTGCCTGTTTTTGGGTGGAGATGCGTATTCGACGAAGATATCCGCAATTATCAGATGGGAACCCGGAAACTATAACCGGATTGATGTGGTGATCGGATCCGTTCCCGGAAACTGTTTGTCGGTTATTGGGCAATACCGGGTGACGTGATCGCCCTGTCAAGCGCGGAATACCCGACCCCCGACGGCACCGCTTTTTAACAGGTGTTGCAGCCCCGCACTTCACAGCCGGTGCAGATTGTAGTTAATGGACTGTTAATTATGCATGCGCGGTACGGGATTTCTGGGTGCCGGCAGCGTGGTGTTTCTTGTGAGTGCGGGACAATGACTGAATTGCGTTTTCTGGTCGACTGTCTCCCGGATCTGGAAAAGGCGGGAGATGTCCAATTCGTCGGGCCAATAGTCCGGCGCCCGAAATGCGCGCCGTCTCGAACGCATTCACCGGCAGCAGAGGCGTTGCAGGTGAGCGCGCCGCAGCAATGCGAAATTTCGTATCCCGGCAGGCTCGCCAATCGCGACCGCCCGGATGCCAGTCAACAAGTGAGGTATTGAGATGAGCAGAACAGCCTCCGCATCCGGAAGCAGACAATTCCATGAAAATAAGCGCAAGAGCGGATTGATGCGGGCGCTCGCCAGTTCGACCTCGCTGGCCGGTGCCGCGATCGTTCCGGTTGCGCTGGCCGGCGCGGTTGTTGGGTTCAGCGCACAGCACGCCTGGGCAGCCTGTACGTTCGCCGGAGGCGTCTTCACCTGCACCGGCGTTACCGCGACCGCGCAATCGGTCAATAACGTGACCCTGACCACCGTCACCATCGATCCCACCTTCAACAACCCGGCGGCGGTTACCGGCAATGCGTTGCAGATCACCAGCCCCGCTGCCAGTTCAAACAATGTCACGGTAACGCAGAGCGGTGCCGGACATATCCGGGGCACATCGACTGGGGTGGTGCTGAACAACAATGGCTCCGGCATCATGCACGTCGATCTGACCGGCCAGGTGACCGGAGATGGCTCCTATGGGATTCTGGCAAATGCGGGTGCGGCATCCACGGGGATGGATATCGCGGTAAACGAGGTCCACGGCGGCTTTGTCGGCCTGCAGGTAAATCAGGGCGGCAAGGGTGCGATCAATGTCATATCGACGGGGGATGTCACCGGTGGCTGGGGTGGCATCGACGTTCAGGGAAACAACACCGCCGCGACGGATATCACCGTATCCGCCAACAATGTCTCGTCCTTTCAGTACGGCATTCAGGTGTTCAACAAGGGTAGCGGACAAACGCTGGTCGAAACCTCCGGCACCGTGACAACCTCCAACACCGGGATCAGTGCCGGCGCCAGCGGCGGGGGCGACGTGACGGTACGGGCATCGGGGACGGTCACGGGCGGCGGAACGGCCTCGGGCATCGGCGCGTTGATCAGCAGCGCCACCGCAACAGGGGACGTGACGGTCGAGGCCGTGGATGTTACCGGCGGAAACGAGGGGATCTGGGCTGTCAACCGCGGCACCGGCGCAACCCGGGTGACCGCGACCGGCACCGTCACCTCTACGGCAACCAGCGCCGGCGGGACCGCCTATGGTATTTTCGCCACGGGCAAGGGGACGGATGTCGAGGTCAGCGCCAACGAGGTTTCGGCGCAGGAAAACGGCATTGTCGTGTCCAACACGGGAAGCGGGGTGACCTCGGTCATCGCGACCGGGTCGGTCGAGGCGGTGAATCACGCCGGCATTCTGGTGACGGCGATCAACGACGACGGTTCGCCGGGAACGGATCTGACGGTTCAGGCCGTCGATGTTACGGCAGGGGGCAGCGGCATATCCGTCTTCAACGACGGAACCGGCGTGACCAGCATCGCCGCCACCGGCACGGTTACCGGTGAAACGGGCAGCGGCATTCGGGCCCTCGCCATGGGGACGGATCTGACGATCGCGACCACCCGGGTGTCGGGCGAGGAATATGGCATCTACGCCGAAAGCAGCGGCACCGGCGTGACCGAAATCTCGGCGAGCGACACTGTCACCGGTGAAAACCAGAGCGGCATCTATGCATCCGCCACCGGGACCGACCTGACGATCGGGGCCATCGAGGTCAGCGGCGGCCAGTTCGGCATCTATGCCGAGAACAACGGCACCGGCGCGACCGAAGTCGTTGCGACGGGTCCGGTCGACGGCGATGCGCAGGACGGTATCCGCGCGGTCGGGTTCGGCACCGACGTATCGATCGAGGCGGTCGATGTTTCGGGCGGCCAGTTCGGCATCTACGCCGAGAACAACGGCAGCGGTGCAACAAGCGTCGTCGCCGGCGATGCGGTCACCGGCGCCGCGATGGATGGTATCTTTGCCTATAACATCGGAACGGATCTGACGGTCGATGCGGCCGCAGTTTCGGGTGAACGGAACGGTATCTACGCCGAGAACAGAGGCACCGGCGCGACGAAAGTCACCTCAAGCGGTGTGGTCGCAGGCGCGACGCAGGACGGCATTCATGCGTATGGTGCCGGAACGGATTTGGATGTGGTCGCCGGGAACGATGTCTCGGGCGCCACCAACGGCATCCGGGCGCTCAACGAAGGAGCCGGGTCGACCTCGGTGACCACCAGCAGCGTGGTGAGCGGTGGCGACAGCGGCATCACGCTTTTTGCCGATAACGGTCCGTTCGCGGTGCGGGTGCAGGGCGGTTCGGTGGCGGCCACCGGCGCGGTGAGCGAAGCCTATGCGGCGGCGATCCACACCTCCGGCGCGGCCGGCGGGACGATTGACATCGCCGCGGGCACAGTGGTGGACGGCGCGGCCGGTGGCATCGCGATCCGCGACGGCGACGGCAGTGCCGGCGGCACCGATGCGGTGGATGCGACCGACACAACCGCCGGCGACGTTGTGGTGACAACGGCCGGCACGGTGACCGGCGCGGCGATCCTCGGGCTTGGCGACGACACGTTCAACCTGGCCGGCGGCAGCTACACCGGGACGATCCATGGCGACGACACGGCTGCCACGGATGCGGACGGCGACGATATGTTCAACTGGACCTCCGGCACGCTGGACGGCGGGTTCGCCGGCGGTAACGGTTCGGATGTGGCGGCGGTTTCCTCCGGCAGCTACGATGGCCAGCAGGTTCTCGACGGGGGCGACGATACCGGCACCGCCGATGGCTGGACCGATACCGTCACCTTCAGCGGGCTGACCTTCACCGCCCCGGGAGCGAATATCGTCAACTGGGAGAATATCGTTCTCGACGGTGGTTCGATGACGATCAGCGACGGCCAGATCGCAACCGGCATGGAGCCGGGCACCGGCCTGACCGTTACAGGCGGCGGCACGCTTGACGGCGGCTCGAACCTGAACCTGCTCGGCAATCTCATCATTGCCTCGGGTAGTGCGTTCAACGCGACAGGCGGCGGCAGTGGCCTCTACGCGATTGCCGGCAGCCTGACCAACAACGGCGTGGTGACCACGCAGGATGGCAGCGCGGGCGATGTCGTCACCGTTGCCGGCGATCTTGCCGGTGCCGGCCGTTTCCTGGTGGATGTCGATCTGGCGACGCTGACCGCCGACAAGCTGGTCATCGGCGGCTCGGTCACCGGCGGCCCGAACCTGCTGGGTGTTTCCGCCTACGGCAACCCCGCCGGCGAAACCGGCACCGGGGCGGGCGCGGGCATCGCGGTTGTCGACGTTTCGGCGACAGGCGGCACCAGAGCGGGTGACTTCACGCTGGAAGACGGGCCGATCTATGCCGGGGCCTATACCTACAACCTCAATCTGGAAAACGACGGCATCTGGTACCTGCAGACGGATTTTTCGGACGATCTGCCAAGTTATGAGGCCTATAGCGCGCAGCTTCTGGGCCTTGTGACGGTGCCGACGATGCAGCAGCGTGTCGGCAACCGCTGGAACGGCAGGGAATGGGTCGATTCCGGCGCGCGCGGCGCGGTCTGGCAGATCCGGGCCGAGGATACCGAGGTCTGGGCACGTTTCGTCGGCGAATACTGGCATGTCGAGCCGACTTCCTCGACCTCGGGCTGGCAGGGTTACGATCAGACCCAATGGCACCTTCAGGGCGGCGTCGACGCGCTGGTACGGGACTGGGACGACGGGTCGAACCTCTATCTCGGGCTGACGGGGCATTACGGCGAGGCTTCCGCTTCGGTAGACAGCCGGTTCGGCGACAGTTCGATGGACACTTCCGGCTACGGGATCGGTGCGACGGCAACCTGGCTCGGTGGTAGCGGCGCCTATCTCGACCTGCAAGCCGCGGCAACGTGGTTCGACAGCAACCTGTCGTCGGATACGTCGGGCAAGCTGGTCAACGGAAACGACGGGTTCGGCTATATCCTGTCGGCCGAGGTCGGCAAATCCTTCGATGCGCGCAACGACTGGATCGTGACGCCTCAGGCGCAACTCCACTACGCGACGGCTGACTTCGACACCTTCACCGATCCCTACGGGGCGCGGGTTTCGGTCGACGATGCCGAAAGCCTGCAACTGCGGCTCGGAGTTGCCGCAGCCAGGGAAATGCGCTGGACGGATCGCGGAATGGACCAGCTTTCCTACCTCTACGGGATCGCCAACGTGATCCACGAGTTCGAGACCGAAAACAGCCTGATGGTGTCGGAGACATCGCTTGTCACCGAATCGGCGGACTGGTCGGCCGAACTGGGGCTCGGCGTCACGCGCAACTTCGACAACAACCGCTATTCAGTCTACGGCGAAGCCAGCGGCTCGTCGCCGTTCGAGAACTTCGGCGAGAGCTACGGTTTCAGCGGTACCTTCGGGTTGCGGGTGAATTTCTGACACGGCCGGCCGGCGACAGGGTTTCCTGCCGCCGGCCGGGTCACGATACGGTGACCGTGAAGAATGACCCGGGTTTGCGTTCGAAAGCAGGCTTGAGCCCAAAGCGGACTAAAGCATCCCGGGATTAATACCAACAGGCTCGAGCGCTGACTCGCTCGGGATTTCCATCGGCGCAAAAATCTGAATCGCTGCCCTCGAAGGACGGAGGCATTGATGGCAGTTGAAATCACGCGCAGGGACATGTCGGCAGGCGAGTTGCGGGCTGCGGCGACACGAACGAAGGATGCGACGGCGGCGCGGATCGGATCAATTTCACGCCGAGTATTCTGCCACGCTACTTGCGCAAGACGAAATCGGTGGAGGAACTGCTGCCCTGGCTTTATCTCAAGGGCGTGTCGACAGGCTATTTTCAGGAGGCCCTGCGGCGATGGCCGCTCGCTTCTGTTCACGGACAGCCCGACGCGGCGGGTCGAGATGCTGGAGATCGACCCGGAAAGTGGTGCGGTGACCGGCACACGGGAGGTGCTGCGCCTTC
>NZ_JBKEAE010000163.1:0-11051 GCF_047971885.1 Tropicimonas sp.
GGCGTCATCCTGATTTCGGAGGACCTCGACGAAGTGCTCGCCCTCGCCGACCGCATCCTGGTCATGCACGGTGGCCAGCTTACCGAAACCGCCAGCCGCGACCGGTCGGATATCGGGCGGCTCATGGCAGGACAGGCCGCATGATGGAAATCTCTCCGCGCGAAGCGCCATCGCGATGGCTGACCGCCGGCGTTCCGCTGCTGGCGGCGCTGGCCGCGCTGGCGCTGGCCGCCATTCCGCTCGCATTTGCCGGCGCGCCGATCCTCGAAGCCTACCGGCAGATGTTCGCCGGGGTGTTCGGTTCGGTCTTTTCCTTCACCGAAATGCTAACCCGCGCCACCCCGCTTGTCTTCACCGGGCTTGCCGCGGCAATCGCCTTTCGCGCCCGCCTGTGGAATATCGGCGCCGAGGGGCAGCTTTACCTCGGCGCGATGGCTGCGGTCTGGATAGGCTCGGGTCTGATCGACGGGCCGGCGCTGCTGATGATCCCGCTGGTGTTGCTGGCCGGTTTCATCGCCGGCGGGCTGGGCATGCTTGGCCCGGCCGTGCTGCGCACCCGGTTCGGCGCCGACGAGGTGGTGACCTCGCTTCTGCTCAACTTCATCATCCTGATCTTCGTCCAGATGATGCTGGAAGGACCGCTGAAAGACCCGATGAGCCTCGGCTGGCCGCAATCCGAGCCGATGACCGATGCCGCGACCCTGCCCAGACTGATGGGCAAGATGCGCCTGCATGCGGGGTTCCTGCTGGCGATCGGCACCGCCATCGTCGCCCATGTCGTCATGGCGATGACGGTATGGGGCCTGAAGATACGGGCAACCGGCGAAAACGCCGCCGCAGCGCGCCATGCCGGCATTCCCGTCCGGCGCCTGCTGCTGGCGGTGGCCTTCGTTTCGGGCGGACTGGCGGGGCTGGCCGGCGTAAGCGAGGTGGCCGGGCTCAAGGGCTATCTCACCACCGACCTGTCGCCGGGCTTCGGCTATACCGGGATCGTGGTGGCGATGCTCGCCGGGCTTTCGCCGCTGGGGGTCGTGCTTGCCGCGCTCTATATCGCCAGCGTCTTTGTCGGAACCGACAGCATGAGCCGGGCGCTCGGCGTTTCCAGCTTCCTTGCCGATCTTACGGTTTCGATGTCGCTGATCTGCGTCCTTCTCGGCGGGTTCTTCTCGCGGTTCCGTCTTCGCCGCATCCGGCCGGAGGCCGCCGCATGATGGATATCCTGCAGATATTCCTGTCGGAAAGCTTCTGGGCCGCCAGCCTGCGCATCGCCACGCCGCTGATCTTCGGCGTTCTCGGCGCCCTTCTGTGCGAACGTTCGGGCGTTCTGAACCTGGGGATCGAGGGGATTTTCGTCGCCGGCGCCATGATGGGCTGGCTTGTCGCCTATCTGACCGGCAGCCTGTGGCTGGGCGTTCTGGCCGCCGCGCTGAGCGGCGCCCTGTTCGGGCTGTTCCACGCGATCCTGACGGTGCCGCTGGGGCTTTCGCAGCATGTCTCGGGGCTCGGCATCACCATGTTCGCCACCGCGCTGATGTCGTTTTCCTATCGCACGATCTTTCCGCAGGTCGCCTCTCCGCCGCGGATCGCGCCGTTCCGGGCGCTCGACATCCCGCTGCTGTCCGATCTTCCGTTTCTCGGCCCGGTCCTGTTCCAGCAGACGGCCTTTACCTGGCTCGCCCTGCTGATGGTGGTGCTGGTCTGGTGGGCGATGGACCGCACCGCGCTCGGCGTGGCGATCAAGGCGGTGGGAGACAATCCCGAGGCGGTGAATGCGCAGGGGCTTTCGGTGATCCGGCTGCGCATGGGGGCGGTGATTGCCGGATCGGCCCTGATGGCGCTTGGCGGGGCGTTCCTGACCATGTCTGCCTTCGATGCGTTCTTCTTCGGCATGGTCAACGGGCGGGGCTGGATCTGCATCGCGCTGGTGATCTTTGCCGGCTGGCAGCCGGGCAAGGCGCTGCTGGGGGCGATGCTCTTCGGCATGTTCGACGCGCTTCAGGTGCGGCTGCAGACCGAGGCCGGCGCGCTGATCCCCGGTCAGGTCTTCCTGATGATGCCCTACGTGCTGTCGATCATCGCCCTTGTCGTCGCGGCGCGAAAGGCCGACTATCCGCGCGCCCTGCTCCAGCCATGGTTCAAGGGGCAGCGATAATACCCGATCAAGCAACTGGAATCCTGCCATGTTCGACCTGCTGGTAAAGAACGCCAACCTGCCCGACGGAACCCGGGGGGTGGATATAGCCTGCGCCGGCGGCACCATCCGCGCCGTCGAGCGCGGCATCGGCGCCGAAGCCGCACGAGTGATCGATGCCAGCGGGCGGCTGGTCACCCCGCCCTTCGTCGATCCGCATTTCCACATGGACGCGGCGCTTTCGCTCGGGCGGCCACGGATGAACGTTTCGGGCACCTTGCTCGAAGGCATCGCGCTCTGGGGCGAACTGAAGCGGATCCAGACGGTTGACGAGATCGTCGAACGCGCACTGGCCTATTGCGACATTGCCGTGTCGATGGGCATCGGCGCCGTCCGCAGCCATGTCGATACCTGCGACGACAGCCTGACCGGGGTTCAGGCCCTGCTGGAAGTGCGCGGGAAGGTCCGCGATTACCTCGACCTGCAACTTGTCGCCTTCCCGCAGGACGGCGTTTTCCGCGATCCGACGGCGATGGAAAACACCGTCCGCGCGCTCGACATGGGGGTCGATGTGGTGGGCGGCATTCCGCATTTCGAACGCAGCATGGCCGATGGCGCCGCTTCGGTTCGCGCATTGTGCGAGATCGCCGCCGAACGCGGGCTGATGGTCGACATGCACTGCGACGAAAGCGACGATCCGATGTCGCGCCATGTCGAGACGCTGGCGTACGAGACGCAGCGGCTGGGCCTTCAGGGGCGGGTCGCCGGCTCGCACCTGACCTCCATGCACTCGATGGACAATTACTATGTCTCGAAGCTGATCGCGCTGATGGCCGAAAGCGAATTGCGCGTCATTCCCAACCCGCTGATCAACATCATGCTCCAGGGCCGGCACGACAGCTATCCCAAACGGCGCGGCCAGACGCGGGTGCGCGAGTTGCGCGATGCGGGAATGCTGGTCGGGTTTGGTTCCGATTGCGTCAGGGATCCGTGGTATTCGCTCGGCCGGGCCGACATGCTCGATGTCGCGGCGATGGGGCTGCATGTCGGGCAGCTTTCCAGCCGCGAGGACATGCGCTGGTGTTTCGATGCGGTGACGGTCAATTCGGCCGCGATAATGGGGCTGGAAAACTATGGTCTGTCCGTGGGATGCGAGGCGAATTTCGTGTTGCTTCAGGCACCCGGCACGATCGAGGCGATCCGCCTGCGCGCCACCCGGCTGGCCGTTGTCCGCAAGGGCAAGGTGATCGCCGAGACGCCCGCCTCGGTCACGACGCTGTCGCTGCACCATCGCCCCGCCGTGCTCGACCCCGGTGCGTGAGGCAACCATGACCATCCGTCCGATCCGTTTCGCCATCGTCGGCCTCGGCATGGCATCGCGCCCACATCTCGAATCGCTCGCCGACCTGCGCGGAGAGATCGAGGTATCGGGCCTCTTCGACCGCAACGACTGGAAGGTCGCGGCAGCCTGCGCGGCGCATGGCTTTCCCGCTTTCGACAGTTTCGACGCCGTGGTGGACGACCCTGGCACCGACGCGGTGATCGTGCTGACACCACCGAACACGCGCACCGGGCCGATCCGGCGCCTTGCCGAAGCCGGCAAACACGTGCTGTGCGAAAAGCCGCTCGAACGGACGCCGGAAGCGGCGGCCGAGATCGTGCGGATATGCGAGGGCTGCGGTGTCAGGCTCAACGTGGTCTTCCAGCACCGTTACCGGCCGGGGGCGATCGCGCTCAGGCGTGCCATGGATGCCGGTGATCTGGGTGAGATCGCCTGCGTGCGGGCCAACCTGCCGTGGTGGCGCCCGCAATCCTATTACGACACGCCCGGGCGCGGGACACGCGACAAGGACGGCGGCGGCGTGCTGCTGACGCAGGCGATCCACCAGCTTGACCTGATGCTCAGCCTGATCGGCCCGGTAGACGAGGTGCGGGCATTCGCCGCCACCAGCAAACTGCACCAGATGGAATGCGAGGATTTCGTCACCGCAGGGTTCCGCACCCGGGACGGGGTGCCGGGGTCGATCGTCGCCACCACGGCGGGGTATCCGGGAGCGACCGAAAGCCTGATCATCGACGGCACGCGCGCCAGCGCAAGGTTGGTCGGCGGGCACCTGACCGTCGCTCCGCAGGATGGCGCACCGGTCGCCTTCGGCGACGAGGGGCTGACCGGCGGCGGCGCGGATCCGATGGCCTTCACTTGCGATTGGCACCGCGACCTGATCGCCGATTTCGCCCGGTCGATCCGCGAAGACACCCCCGCCCCGATCAGCGGACGCGACGCGCTCAAGGTTCAGCGGCTGATCGACGCACTGATACGATCCGCCAGCGAAGGCCGGACGATCCGCCTCGATACCGGCCGCTGACCATCGCGCTCATGCGCAACCGGGTTCGCTCACACCACCCGACCGTCAAAAGAAAACCCGCCATGCTGCACGGTGAGAGCAGTGATTGCACATGAACAGAAGTCGGACACCATGCGTTCAGCCACCGACCTTCGCTGTGCCATCCACGGACGGCGGCTTTGCGGGCGAGGCCGCCGTTCGGGTAGCGACCCCGGCCCGGGACAAGGGGCGTCAGCCCCGCCGGGACGGCCTTCATCCGGGCTGAACCGACTGCCCGGGGCGCCTACCGCGCCCCATTTCGGTTTATGCGTCCATCTCTGCCGCCCCGACGCCCCTTGATGCGGGGCTCGGCGAGTCCCTCGCGCAGGACCCGGCTCATCGGGTGATCGGGTGCCGGCTCGGCGTGACGCGCGATCAGCACCCGCAACGCCTGTGCCGAATCGGTTTCCGCCGGCAGCGACAGCGCCCAGTCGACAAAGATCGACCGGCATTCGACCTCGCCGATACCTTCGATGAGATACGCTTCACGGATCAGCGCCTTGGGGTCGTTGCCGTCACCCTTCATTCCATGCCCTCCTGGACGAATTGCCGCCGGTCTAGGGCCGCATCGATGATCCGGGCGGCCCCGGCGCGACGGCGGGTCAGTTCGGAAACCAGCGCGTCGATATCCTCCATCCCCGTTTCGCGCGCCAGTACCTCGCGCGCGCCCTGCCCCAGCGTCCGGGGGTCGAGCGGCCCGTCGACCAGCAGCCGCCCGACCGACTGGACCGACCGGGCGAGCCGGTAGGTGCGGGTAAGAAACTCGGCCTCCTCACGGGAGAGCCACCCCAGCCTGGCGGCGGCCTGAAGCTGCGGCGCGGTGCGGCGGGCACGGGCGCGGGCCAGAAGCGCGCCGGCCTGTGCAAGCAATTCGATATCCTGCAAGCCGCCCGGTCCGCGTTTGACATCGAGCGGCCCGCGCTGCGCCTTCGCCTCGGCCAGACGCTCGCGCATGTCGCGCACATCGGACAGGATTTTCCCGGCATCGCGCGGCGCGGCAAGTACCGACAACCGGATGGTCTCGATCGCGTCCGCGATCTCGGGATTGCCGGCAATCGTGCGCGCCCTTGTCAGGGCCAGATGCTCCCATGTCCAGGCTTCGGCGTGCTGATAGCTGTCGAACGAGGACAGCGAAGTCGCCACCGGCCCCTGCCGGCCGGAGGGGCGCAGCCGCATGTCCACCTCGTAGAGCCGCCCCTCGGCGGTGGGGGCGGTCAGCGCGGTCAGTATCGCCTTGGTCAGGCGCGAATAATAGGTTGCCACCGGCAGGGGGCGTGGCCCCTCGGATACCTCGGCATCGCCGGCATCGTAGATCATGATCAGGTCAAGATCCGACCGCGAGTTGATCCAGCCCGCCCCGAGCGAGCCCATGCCGACCGTCACGCCGCCCCGCCCCGGCATCCGGCCATGCTTTCCGGCGAAGTTCTCGATCACCGCCGGCAGCAGCGCGGCCAGTACCGCCTCGGCCAGATCGGCGTATTGCCGGCCCGCCTCGGCCGAGTCGACGATTCCGCGCAGGTGATGGACCCCGATACGAAAGTGCCATTCCTTCATCCAGCGCCGCGCGGTGTCCAGACGCTGTTCGAAGTCGGCCGCCTGATCCAGCCGCTGCCCAAGCTCGGTGGCAAGGCCGATCTTGCCCGGCCAGGCCTCGAAGAAACTGCCACCGATAAAGGCGTCCAGCACCTGCGAATTGCGCGAAAGGTAGCTTGCCAGCGCCGGAGCGGTCGACGCGATATCGACGATCAGCGCGCGCAGGTTCGGATTGGCCTCGAACATCGAGAAAAGCTGCACCCCGGCGGGCAGCCCAGCGAGAAAGCCGTCGAACGCAAGCAGCGCCTCGTCGGGTCTGGGAGCGGCATTGAGGCGGGCCAGCAGGTCGGGCTTCAGCCGCTCGAATATCCGCTGCGCCCGTCCCGACCGCAAGGCCGGGTAATGCCGCCAGCGGGCGACGATCTCGGGTTCGTCCTCGGGTGCCGGCTGCTCGGCGCCCCTGACGCCGGGGGCAAAGAAACTGTCGGCCGCGCGGCGCACCGCGTTCAGGCGTTCGGAAAGCTGGCTGCGGAACCGCCCGGTATCGCCTTCGCCACACATGCGGGCGATACGGTCGAACCCTTCGGCGCTGGTCGGCAGCAGATGGGTGCGCGCATCCTCGACCATCTGCACCCGGTGTTCGATTTCACGCAGGAAACGGTAGTGGCCGGAAAACTCGTCGGCCAGCCCCTGCGGAACCCAGCCCCGCGCCGCAAGCTGCGCCAGTGCCGGCACCGTGCCGCGCAGGCGCAGCGAGGGGTCGCGCCCTCCGGCGATCAGTTGGCGGGTCTGGGTGAAGAACTCGATCTCCCTGATGCCGCCGGGACCGAGCTTGAGATTGCGCCCCTCGAGCTCGCAGGCATTGTGAAGACCCTTGTGTTCCTTGATCTTCAGCCGCATGTCGTGCGCGTCCTGGATGGCGGCAAAATCCAGATGGCGACGCCAGATGAAGGGGCGAAGCCGGTCGAGATAGGCCTCACCCGCGGCAAGATCGCCCGCCGCCGGCCGCGCCTTGATATGGGCCGCCCGCTCCCATGTGCGGCCGACCGATTCGTAGTAGCGTTCCGCCGCCTCCATCGACAGGCAGACCGGCGTCACCGAGGGATCGGGGCGCAGGCGCAGGTCGGTGCGCCAGACATAGCCATCACCGGTCATGTCGCTGAGCAGCGCCGACATGCGGCGCGTCGCCTTGACAAACCCCGCCCGGACCTCGTGATAAGCGTCCTCCTGATAACGGCTTTCGTCGAACAGGCAGATCAGGTCGATGTCCGAGGAATAGTTCAGTTCCCGCGCGCCCATCTTGCCCATGGCAAGCGCCACCATGCCACCGGCAACCGGCAGGTCCCCCTCGGTCTGGCCTGGGAACCTGCCCCGGCGCAGCTCGCTTTCCAGCACCGATTTCATCGCGATATCTACCGACAGGTCGGCGAAATCGGTCAGCCCGCCGGTGACCTGCTCAAGCGTCCATACCCCGGCCAGATCGACCAGACCGACATAGAGCGCAACACGCCCCTTGGTCCGGCGCAGCGCGGTCCTGACCTCGGGTGGGGCAAGCGGGCGAAGCGCCTCGAACAGGCCGGGCAACACCGCCGACGGCTCCTGCGCCAGCGCTGTTTCGAGCCATTCCGCCTCGCGCGTCATCAGGCCGCGCAGATAGGGGCTGCACCCGGCAGCGCCGGCAAGAACCTCGCGCAGTTCCGGGGCCAGCGCGGCAAAGCTGCCCGACACCTCGGCACCGGCCTGGGAATCGTAGGGGATGGGGGTTCGGCGGATCGCGGATGCAAAGCTCATGGCAGGTTGATGGCCTGCCGGCGGGACACGGTCAATACGGCCGGTGTCCGACGGGCCGGTGCGGCCCGGCCGCTGGTCCTGGCTGAAGACATTCCGCCACCCCCACCGCTTCCGGATCTCGGAATCCTCCATCCTCCTCCTTGCCATTTACGCGACCTTTGCCGAAATTGCCCCCATTCGCCAGCGGAGAACAGGTCGTCATGAGCAAGAGCTTGAAACGGGTGAAGGCGGCGCTCGCAGCTGCCGGCGTGGAACACGAACTGCGCGAGATGCCCGACAGCACGCGCACCGCCCGGCAGGCCGCCGACGCGGTGGGCTGTGAACTCGAGCAGATCGCGAAATCGATCGTCGTCGAGGGCGAAACCTCGGGTACGCTCACGCTTTTCATCACGGCGGGCGGCAACCGGGTCTGCACCGCCAGGATCGCCGACCTGCTGGGCGAGCCGACCCACCCCGCCAGCGGCACCCGGGTACGTGAGATCACCGGCTTTGCCATCGGTGGCGTCGCCCCCGTCGGGCACAAGGCACCGATCCGCAGCTATTTCGACCCGCGGCTCGGCACCTTCGATCAGATCTGGGCCGCGGCGGGCACTCCACGCCATGTCTTTCGCATCTCGCCGGACCGGCTACGCGAAATCTCGGGTGCGATCGAGGCCGATTTCATCGAAACCTGACCGCCCGTGGTGGCCGGAATCCGATGAGCCACGCACCTGCGGGGACCGGCTGGATAGCGATATTCCCGCGTCCTCCATGCATTGCGTGGCGTAATGCAAAAATGTAAAAAACATTCACATTACCTCTTGAAGCCCCCGCGCACCTGCCCCATCTTCGATAATGTGAAACGCATTCACATTGTTCGAAACGAGGAGCAAACGATGAATACCGCACATGCCGCCAGCCCTTCCTGGTTCGCCCGGGCCGAGGGATGGCTCGACGATCGCGGGAAGGGAGCCTGGATCGCCGTGACGATCCTGGGTTTCATCTTCTTCTGGCCGGTCGGTCTGGCCATTCTCGCCTATATGATCTGGAGCAAACGCATGTTCAACGGAAGCTGCCGCCGCGCGCGGCACCAAAGATACCGCGACGCCACCCGGCCCAGCGGCAACAGCGCCTTCGACGCCTACAAGACCGCTACCCTGCGGCGTCTCGAAGAAGAGCAGGAAGCCTTCGATGCCTTCCTCAAGCGCCTGCGCGAGGCAAAGGACAAGCAGGAATTCGACGCCTTCATGGATGACCGCGCCCGCACGGCGAAATCCTCGGGCGGCGAAACCCTCGAGGCCGAGCAGGCCTGACCGGCGCCCACACCCGGGGCTCCTTGAACGGGCGGCGCGCAACACCCACGTTGCGCGCCATCGTCCATGAACCGAGAGGCGGAAACGATGAGCGACATTTCCAACAACGTCTGGGGCCTGCCCGACCCCAACCTGGCGCCCGAGCTTTATGCCGATGTTCCGGCCAAGCGGGCGCTGGCATGGGTGGTCGATGCGTTGCTGATCTTTCTGCTGACGCTGCTGATCCTGCCGTTCACGGCATTTACCGCAGTGTTCTTCTATCCGCTGCTGTGGGTCACCGTCAGTTTCTTCTACAGGGTGCTCACCATCTCGGGGGGTTCCGCCACCTGGGGGATGCGCCTGATGGCGGTCGAGCTGCGGAACATGCGCGGCGAACGTTTCGGTTTCGGCGAGGCGTTTCTGCACACCCTGCTCTATTCGGTCTTCTTCTCGTTCCTGGTGCCGCAGATCGTCTCGATGGTGCTGATTCTGACCACCGAACGCCACCAGGGGCTGCACGATCTGATCCTGGGGAGCGCCGCGCTGAATTCGCGCCGGTGACGATACCCGACGGGGGTTGGCGGAACACGCAACCCCTGTTACCGTCTGGCCCGTAACCAGACGTATTTCCGCCGACCAGATGCACCACACCCTTCCCATCGCACCGCAGTTCTACGTGACCGCGCCGCAGCCGTGCCCCTATCTGGCAGCCCGGATGGAACGGAAGCTGTTTACCGCGTTGCAGGGGGACCATGCCGGGCTCCTGAACGATGCGCTTTCCAAGCAGGGGTTCCGGCGCTCGCAGAATGTGCTTTACCGCCCGTCCTGCGCCGAATGCACCGCGTGCCTGTCGGCGCGTATTCGTGTCGAGAGCTTCGCGCCGGCGAAAAGCCAGCGCCGCACCCTGCGCCGGAATATCGGGATGACGCGCGAGGCTACATCGCCCTGGGCGACCGAGCAGCAATACGCGCTGTTCCGACGCTACCTCGATTCGCGCCACGCCGATGGCGGCATGGCCGACATGGACATCTTCGAATTCGCCGCCATGGTCGAGGAAACGCCGGTCCGCACACGGATCGTCGAATACCGCAACGCCGAACTGGCAGTGGCCGAAGGCTTCGACAGCGATCTTGTCGCCGTCTGCCTGACCGATGTGCTCGATGACGGGCTCAGCATGGTTTACAGCTTCTACGAGCCCGGCCTGGCGCGGCTGTCGCTCGGAACCTATATCATCCTCGATCATGTCGAGATCGCCCGCGGTGCCGGTCTTCCCTATGTCTATCTGGGCTACTGGGTGCCGGGCAGCGCCAAGATGGGCTACAAGGCCGGTTTCGACTCGCTCGAAATCTACAAGTCCGGCCGCTGGCAGCCGATCGGCGACCCTGCCGACCACGATGGCGAGACCCACCCGCTTTCGGTCGATCCCATCGCCGAGCAGGTGGCGCGCATCACGCTTCCCGATACCCGCCCGACACGGGGCTGAACCGCATCAGGCGCCGAACAGCAGCGCCCAGAGTATCGGCAACATCAGCGCCGTGGCCATCGCATTCAGCCCCATGGCAAGCCCGGAAAACGCACCTGCGGTATCGTTGACCTGAAGCGCGCGGGCGGTGCCGATGCCGTGGCTTGCCGTGCCCACCGCCAGACCGCGCGCGCTCCAGTCGCGCACCCCGACAAGGTTCAGCACCATCGGCCCCAGCATGGCGCCGAAGATGCCGGTGATGATGACCAGCACCGCCGTCAGCGAGGGCAGGCCGCCCAGTTCCTCGGAAATCGCCATGGCGACAGGCGCGGTGACGGATTTGGGCGCGACCGAGGCGAGGATATCCGGCGCCGCACCAAGCAACCACGCGAGACCCACCGCCGACCGGATCGCCGGGCGCGCCCCGGCAACCAGGCTCGCCGGGATGGCCAGCGCGGCCCGGCGCACCCGGGGCGCCT
>NZ_JBKEAE010000136.1:0-20990 GCF_047971885.1 Tropicimonas sp.
AGGCCCGAGCGCAGCGACGCCAGCCGCATCGGAAAGGAAAAGCGCATGGCGATGCGGGCATCGAAACTGTCCAGATCGCGGCGGTAGCCTTCGAGCGCATCCTCGATCACCTCGA
Source organism: Tropicimonas sp. (assembly GCF_047971885.1). NCBI lineage: Bacteria > Pseudomonadati > Pseudomonadota > Alphaproteobacteria > Rhodobacterales > Roseobacteraceae > Tropicimonas > Tropicimonas sp. The sequence goes on from NZ_JBKEAE010000136.1 coordinate 116, forward strand.
AGCTGAACGTCCGGTCGGCCGAACGGTAGAAGCTGCGCATGATGCGGGACATGTTGATGCCCTTTTTCCCGGCCTCGAGGCTCACCGAGCCGGTAACCGATGTTTCGAGCGTCAGATCGCCTCCGTCGCGGGTGTGATAGCGGATCGGCAGGCGAAAGTTCGAGATACCCACATGCTGAATCCGCCGCCGCGCCCCGCGGATCAGGCTTTCCGGCCCGTTCTGAAGGTCCGGCATGGAGGCGCGATAGCTTTCGTCCGCCCTGAACCCTTCGGGGTATGTTCTTGAAAGGGAGGGATAGGTATTGCGGCCGGTTTCCGGCAGAAGCCGGCCGACGGCAGGGTCGAGATCGGCGATCTCCAGTTGCGTCGCCCCGCCCGCCCACTGGCGCAGAAGCTCCAGCGCCCTCTGCGCCTCTTCCCGCGACGGAACACTTGCCGGATCTGCGAACTGAACGGTCATCGGCTGGCTCCTCGTGTTTCCCCCGGGTACCGGCGGCTTGCGCCGGCACGCCTGTTCATGTGTTTCCGACCGGACAGGTAAGACCCCGGCACCCCGATCGCAATCGCGACTATGCGTTGCGATATCGTGCCACAAAATTCGAGATTATGCGCGGTGCCATCGAGGTGTCGGTCGCCAGAACCGCCTCGGTCAGCGCGTCGGCTTCCTCGGGCGGGAAATACCCCTTGTGACGATAGATATCGATGCGCAGCGCAAACACCTCGCCATCGGCTTCGGGGTGGAACTGCGTCGCATAGACGTTCTGTCCGTAGCGGATCATCTGAAAGGGGCAGGCATCGGATTCCAGCAGGTGGGCGCAACCCACGGGCAGTTCCTGCACCGCCTCCTTGTGACCGACGAGGGCATCGAAGCTGTCGGGAAAGCCGGCCAGCACCGGGTCGGTGCGTCCCGCTCCGGTCAGGCGGCAGGGCACCGCACCCACTGCCTCGCCATAGCGTTCCTTCGAGACGCGCCCCCCCAGATGATGCGCCAGAATGCCGATACCGTAGCAACAGCCGAGAAACGGAATGTCCTGACCGGCGATCTGCGGCATCAGACCGAGGATTTCGCGTTCGATCCGTCTTTCGACCTCCGGTTTTCTGTCGTCCGGGTCCGAGATGCATCCCGGTCCCCCGCCGACGATCACCCCGGCATACTCCGACAGGTCGAGGTCCGCAGGGATTTCCTCGCGCTCCAGCCTGATGCGGCGTGTCTCGTCCGGACGCAGCCCGCCGCGCGACAGGAACGCCTCGAACTCGTTGTCCGAGGCCTCCGGCTCGGGGCGGAGTTGCAGGATGAGAAAGGGCTTCATCGTGGCTTTCCTTGCAGGGGTCCGGCTTTCTGCCGCGCCACGCCGCGCCGGTCAAGTATCGTCGATCAGCGGTTCGAGGGCCGCCAGCCAGTCCGGCGCTTCGCGCGCGCCGACCTCGGCCTCGCGCACCAGGCCGTCGAAATGCGCCGTAAGCGCCCGCACCCGGTCGCGCGAGCGGAAGGTCAGGTAGAAACGGCCGACGTAAATGACGCCCAGAAAAGTGCCGAAAACCGTGACCGGCGCGCTGAAGACGCGCTTGGCATCGTAGATGAACATGCGCAGCGAGGGGTAGAGATCGCGCCCCGTCCGGACCATCGAGCGAAGCTGCTCGCGCCGCGTTGCGGCATCGAGCCCGGCGTAATATCCGGTTCCGCCGGCGAACGAGCGCAGTTCTCCCATCGAAATGGCGATCTCGAAATCCGACGACTGGGTATCGATCAGGCCGAACCTGTCCTTCGATGCGCCTATCGCCTGTTCCGGGGTCTTGCCGACATGCGCGCGGTATTCCCACAGGAACATCGATTCGGTTTTCAGAACGTCCGGAAGCGTCGCCGGAACGTGGCGGATCTTGTAGCCCGCCGCCTCGCGGTGCCAGGCGTGAAGCTGCGCATCGGCGGTCGAACGGGCGGCCTCGGTCACCGTGACCGCAGCGGCCAGAATGTCGCCGGGCCGTTCCGGCCGGTCGGTCAGCCCCAGCAGCCAGTCCGACGAAACCCCCAGCGCGCGTGCGCATTCGGCCGCCAGATGCGCGTTCGGCAGCCGTGCCGTCCCGCCGGCGAGAAGCTGCGCGACGGTCGAGCGGTCCACACCGGTCGCCCGCGCCAGTTCGCTGCGGTTCATCCCCGCCGCCGACATCTGTTCGCCCAGACGGTTGCGGAACAGATCGGCGCGGTCGCGTTTGTCCATGATCGTCATGATTGATGATTATTATCAACATTGATGACCAAAACAAGATTATTTGCCGGATTTTCAACGCCAGCAACAGGCCCGATAGCTGTGCGTGGAAGATGGAGGAAGGAATGAACGACACACCGCTGCGCAGCGTCGTCAAGGCCATGACCTGGCAGGCGTCGGGGCTGATCTCGATGACGGCGATCACCTGGGCGGTGACCGGTTCGGTGGCCACCGGCGGAGCGATCGCACTGGCCGGCGCATGTTTCGGCTGCGTCAGCTATGTGCTTCACGAACGCATCTGGGCCCGCATCGGCTGGGGCCGGCGTGCCGCACCCACCTGCCCGCAACCGGCCGGTATCGCGCGAAACTGACGCGCCGGGTCACACCGCGTCGAGCGCCTGCTTCACATCGGCGATCAGATCGTCCGTCGCCTCGATCCCGAGGCTGACACGCACCAGCCCGGGCGTTATGCCCAGCTTCGCCCGCTGCTCGTCGGACAGCCGCTGATGGGTCGTGGTCGCCGGATGTGTGACGATCGACTTCGCATCGCCGAGGTTGTTCGAGATCGTCATGATCTTCAGCGCGTTCAGGAAGCGGAACGCCGCCGCCTGCCCGCCCCTGATGTCGAGCGACAGCACGGTCCCGGGCTTTTCGTAAAGCGCGGTCGCCAGAACGTGCTGCGGATGCTGCTCGATGCCGGGAAAGATCACCCGTTCGAGCCGCGCATCCCATTGCAACGCCTCGGCCATCGCCTGGGCCGAATCCGCCTGCGCCCGCACGCGCAGATCCATGGTTTCCAGCCCCTTGAGCATCAGCCAGCCGGTAAACGGGCTCATCGAACCGCCGGTGTGCTTGAGATAGGGCTCGACCGTCTTGCGGATATAGTCGCGGCGCCCGAGGATCACCCCGCCGAGCGCGCGCCCCTGCCCGTCTATATGCTTGGTGGCCGAATAGACCACCACATCGGCGCCCTGTTCGAGCGCACGCGAGAAGACCGGTGTCGCGAAGACGTTATCGACGATCACCGTGGCGCCGACCTTGTGCGCCAGTTCGGCGACACGCGGCGTGTCGATCACCTCGAGCGTCGGGTTCGACATGGATTCGAAGAAGACCGCCCTGGTATCCCTGCGGATGGCGTCGCGCCACTGGTTCAGGTCGGTGCCGTCGACAAAGCTCACCTCGACCCCGAAGCGGGTCAGGATATCCTCGAGGATATAGAGACACGAGCCGAAAAGCGCCCGCGACGAGACGACGTGATCGCCCGTCTTCAGCATCGCCGTCAGCGCGCCGCTGACCGCCGCCATGCCGCTTGCGGTGGCAAAGGCATCCTCGGCCCCCTCCAGAGCGGCGATGCGATCCTCGAACATCCGCACCGTCGGGTTGCCGTAGCGGGCATAGATGAACTCGTCCGGTCCCGCCTCGATGAACCGCGCCTCGGCCTGTTCGGCGCTGTCATAGGCGAACCCCTGGGTCAGGAATATCGCTTCGGACATCTCGCCGTACTGGCTGCGCCTGGTTCCTGCATGGACAAGTTTCGTTCGCGTCTGCCAATCGCTCATCGGGCGGTCTCCCACAAAAAAACCCACCGCAGTCAGCGGCGGGGCGTCCCGCATCTGACCTCTTTAGCGGATTGTTTAACGTGGCCCGCAATCCGGTGAACAAATCGCCACCCCTGCGTGTTAGCGCCCGGAACCGTGCAAGGTCAAGGTTGCGGATGGCACGGCAGCGGCTCCTCCCTTGCCCTTCGCGCAGCGTTCGTCATCATGTGGGCGACCCCTTACAAGGAATACCCCATGCAGACCGACCCTATCGCGCTCTATTACTGGCCCACCCCGAACGGATGGAAAATCTCCATCGCGCTCGAGGAGATGGCGCTTCCCTATGACCTCCACCTCGTCGACATCGGGCGCGGCGACCAGTTCGACCCCGATTTCCTGAAAATCGCCCCCAACAACCGGATGCCCGCCATCGTCGATCCGCAGGGGCCGGACGGCGCTCCGATTTCGGTGTTCGAATCCGGCGCGATCCTGCAATATCTCGCCCGCAAGACCGGCATGTTCCATGGCGATTCCGAGCGACAGCGCGTCGCCGTCGGCGAATGGCTGATGTGGCAGATGGGCGGATTGGGCCCGATGGCCGGTCAGGCGCATCATTTCCTGAAATACGCACCGGACCTCGACCCGCCGCAGGTGCTGCCCTACGCGCAGGACCGCTACCGGGCCGAGGTGGCGCGCCTTTACGGCGTGCTCGACCGGCAACTGGCGCGCCACGAATATGTCGCGGGCGATTTCTATTCGAGTGCCGACATGGCTATCTGGGGCTGGGCGTCGCTCTGGGAAGGTCAGCAGCAGACGCTCGACGACAAACCCGACCTCGCACGCTGGCTCGTCACCGTGGGGGCACGGCCGGCGGTGATCCGCGGGCGCGCACTGGCGGCGGAGGCGCGCACCGGCGTTTCGGACCGCGACAGCCAGAAGATCCTGTTCCGCCGCTGAACGGACCGGCCGGCCGGCGGGTACGAAAATGCAGACGCCCGCCGGAGCGGGCGTCTGGCGTCAACTGACTGTCGACGATCCGTCAGGAGGCGCCGCCCCCGGTCGCGCGCACTTCCTCGCGGCGGTTCGAAAGCTCTTCTGCCACCAGAAACGCCAGTTCGAGCGACTGGCTGGCGTTGAGCCGGGGGTCGCAGGCGGTGTGGTAGCGGTCCGACAGGTCCTCGTCCGTCACCGCGCGCACGCCGCCGGTGCATTCGGTTACATCCTGCCCGGTCATTTCGAAATGGACGCCGCCGGGGATCGTGCCCTTGTCGCGATGCACGGCAAAGAACTCGCGCACCTCGGCAAGCACGCGCTCGAACGGGCGCGTCTTGTAGCCGGTGGCGGATTTTATGGTGTTGCCGTGCATCGGGTCGCAGACCCAGACCACGTTCGCCCCCTCGGCGGCGACGGTTTCGATCAGGCGCGGCAGATGTTCGGTCACACTGCCGGCACCGAAGCGGGTGATCAGCGTCAGACGGCCGGCATCGTTGGCCGGGTTGAGCGCCTCCATCAGCCGCTTCAGATCGTCCCGGGTCATCGACGGCCCGCATTTCAGCCCGATCGGATTGATGACACCGCGGCAGAAATCCACATGTGCGCCGTCCGGCTGACGGGTGCGGTCGCCGATCCACAGCATGTGACCCGAGCCGGCGATGGTCTGGCCGGTGGTCGAATCGACGCGGGTCAGCGCCTCCTCGTATTCCAGCAGCAGCGCCTCGTGGCTGGTATAGAAATCGACGCTGCTCATGCTGCTCATCCGCTCCGAGCGGATGCCGGCGGCGGTCATGAAGCTCAGCGCGTCAGAAATCCGGTTCGACAGGTCGCGGTAGCGCTCGGCCTTGTCGGCATCGGCAAAGCCGGTCGTCCAGGCGTGAACGCGGTGGATATCGGCGAAACCGCCGGTCGAAAACGCGCGCAGCAGGTTCAGCGAGGCGGCGGCCTGGGTATATGCCTGAAGCATTCTGGCCGGATCGGGCAGACGCGCCTCTCCGGTGAATTCCATCTCGTTGATGATGTCGCCGCGGTAGCTGGGAAGTTCCACCCCGCCCTTGGCCTCGGTCGGAGCCGAGCGGGGCTTGGCGAATTGTCCCGCCATCCGGCCGACCTTGATCACCGGCACCTTGGCGCCATAGGTCAGCACCACCGCCATCTGCAACAGGACCTTGAAGGTCTCGCGGATCGTGTCGGCGGAAAACTCCGCAAAGCTCTCGGCGCAGTCGCCGCCCTGTAGCAGGAACGCCTCACCATGCGACGCGGCTGCCAGCTTCTCGCGCAGCCGGCGCGATTCGCCGGCGAAGACCAGCGGAGGATATTTCGCCAGGCGCGCCTCGACCGCTTCGAGCGCGGCACTGTCGGGATAGTCTGGCATCTGCACCCGCGGCTTGCTGCGCCAGTCGGATTTCGTCCATACCCGTGACATCGGCATCCTCCGAAGAAGTTTGCGTTGAAGTTTGTGGTGTATATCCGTCCCGGCGGCCGATTGGAACGGCTAATTCCCACCGGCGGGCGGCACCGGTCCGGCCGTTCGCTATGGCTTGCATATGTCCGATTTTCCTGATTGCGATGTTCCGTACGGCTTTGGTGCAGGTAGGTCATGAATTCAGGGCGAAGAATGGAAGAACCGCTCGTCGAGGTCGCCACCGTCGGCAACCGGCCCAGACGGTTCATCTTCGTTCTTCTCGATCAGTTCACCATGCTGTCGTTCGCCTGCGCCATCGAACCGTTGCGCATCGCGAACCGGGTTTCGGGCAGGGATCTCTATTCCTGGGTCACCGCCGGCGAGGGCGGCGACAGCGTTTCCTGTTCGAACGGCGTGATATTCACGCTCGATCTCGATCTCGACGAGGTCGGCCGCGAAGACGTGATCATGATCTGCGGCGGCATCGACATTCAGGCGGCGACCACCCGGAAGCTGCTGAACTGGCTGCGCCGCGAGGCACGGCGCGGCGTGACCATCGGCGGGCTGTGCACCGCCGGATACACGCTGGCCAGGGCCGGGCTGCTGGACGGAAAGCGGGCAACGATCCACTGGGAAAACCAGGACAGCTTTCTAGAGGAATTCGAAGAGGTAATGCTTACCAAATCGGTGTTCGTAGTGGACGGAAACCGCATCACGACCGCCGGCGGGACCGCGTCGATCGACCTGATGCTCAAGATCATCGCCGACGATCACGGAGAGGAACTGGCCGGCGCGGTCGCCGACCAGCTTATCTATTCCTCGATCCGCACCGATCAGGATACGCAGCGGCTTTCGATTCCGACCCGGATCGGGGTTCGTCACCCCAAGCTCAGCCAGGTGATCCAGATCATGGAGCAGAACCTGGAAGAGCCGATTTCGCCCGCGCTTCTGGCGCGCGACGTATCGCTTTCGACCCGGCAGCTCGAACGGTTGTTCAGGCGCTATCTGAACCGCTCGCCCAAGCGCTATTACATGGAGTTGCGCCTTCAGAAGGCGCGCAACCTGCTGCTTCAGACCGACATGAGCGTGATCAACGTGGCGCTTGCCTGCGGGTTCACCTCGCCCAGTCACTTTTCGAAATGCTACCGGGCGCATTACCACACCACCCCCTATCGCGAGCGTGGCGCACAGGCGAGCAGGCTCTCGGTCTGATCCGGTGCTCAGTTGGCAAGGTTCAGAAGGTCCATCGCCCTGAGCCGCCCCAGCACGATGCGACAGCTTTCGATGCCGATTCCGGTGCCCGAACCGCCGCCGAAGCTGGCGCCGACATAATCGCATTGTGCGTTGCGATAGGATTCCCATGCGATCTGCGAGGCGTCGAGCGCGGGAACGGCCTCGGTTCGGCCGGTCAGTTCGTCAAGCTCCGCCGCCGAACCGCGCGCAATATCGAGCGCGGATGCCACTGCATGATCAACCCGTTCCAGCGTTTCATGCACGCAATTGCCGATCTCGATCTGGCTGCCATCCGGGCATTCGAGGTCGGGACCGGCAAGAATGGGAGCCGCAAGAGCGGGCAGCAGCGATACGGAAAGAACAAGCAGGCGCATTCGGGCATTCCTTTTCGGGCCAGTTGCCCCAGCGAACCGGCTGCGCCGCGCGCCGTCAAGTATCCGCGTCGCCGCTCACTCCGCCGCGCGCGGGGTCACGCGATAGATCGCGCCGTTATCCTCCGAGACGATCCACAGCGACCCGTCGGGCGCTTGGCGCAGGTCGCGGGTGCGGGCGGTCTCGGGCCATTCGATCCGCTCGACCTCGCGAAACCCGTCCGCCGACCGTTCGAGCCGCGAGATCAGCCCGAACTTGAGCGAACCGACGAGGAAATCCCCCCGCCATTCGGGAAACATCTCTCCCTCGTAGATTACCAGCCCGGAAGGCGCGATGGAGGGATCCCAGTAGAATGCGGGCTGTTCCATTCCCGTCTTTCCGGTTCCCTCGCCGATCTTCGCGCCCGAATAATGACGGCCATAGGAGATCACCGGCCAGCCGTAATTCGCGCCCGGAACGATCCGGTTCACCTCGTCCCCGCCGCGCGCGCCATGCTCGACGACCCAGAGCGCGCCTTGGGCATCGAGCGCTGCCCCCTGCGGGTTGCGGTGGCCATAGGACCAGATCTCGGGCTGCGCGCCGGGGTTTGCGGCAAAGGGATTGCCCGGCGCGGCGCTTCCATCGCGCGCGATGCGCAGCACGCTGCCGTTGTGGCGGCCGAGATCCTGCGCCGAAGGCCGGTCACCCCGCTCGCCGACGGTGACGTAAAGCGCGCCGTCGCGCCCCTCGACGATGCGCGAGCCGAAATGGCGCCCGCCCGACGAGCCCGGCGTCATCTCGAATATCGTGTGAAACCCTTCGAGCCGCGCGCCATCCGGTGAAAGCCGCCCGACCCCCACCGCCGTTCCGGCACCGCCACCCTGCGCGCTGGCATAGGAAAGAAAGACCTCGCGACTGGCGGCAAAGTCGCGCGGCACCAGCACGTCGAGCAGCCCGCCCTGCCCTTTGGCGACGACCTCGGGCACGCCGGCAACCTCGACCGATTCGCCGGAGGCCGCGAAATGACGCAACCGCCCCGGACGCTCGGTAACCAGAAAGCCGCCGGAAGGAAGAAAGGCGACCGACCACGGCGTATCGAGCCCGACGGCGACCGGCGCAACCTCGACCGGGCCGCCGGCGGTGTGGCGCGGCTCCGCCACGGCGCCGCCCGCAGCCAGCGCCAGCATCGCCATCAATACCAAACGGTCGGTACACATCGGATTTTCCTTTCCGCTATCCGCGACCGCCCGGCAATCCGGCAGTTCGCCATGCGCGGCACCCGACTTGGGCGGCGGGTCCCGCACCCGCCCTAATTGCCGCCGCGCGCCGTCAGGGCACGCTTTTCATTTTCGTTATTGCCGAATAACCTGTCGCGAGGACACAAGTTCCAACAGGGAGATTTGAGATGAAAAAACTTCTGCTGGCAAGCGCCGCCACCATGCTGGCGACCGCCGCCACCGCCGAAGAGGTCAAGATCGGCGTGCTGCTGGGTTTCACCGGGCCGATCGAATCGATGGCGGTTGCGATGGGTGCCGGCGCCGAGCTTGCGATCAAGGAGGTCAGCGACGGCGGCCAGTTCATGAACGGCAGCACCGTCGTATCGGTGCGCGGCGATTCAACCTGTATCGACGCGGCCGCCGCGACGGCGGTTGCCGAGCGTCTGATCACCTCGGACAAGGTTGCCGGGATCGTCGGCGCGGCCTGCTCGGGGGTGACCGGCGCGGTTCTCGCCAACGTTGCGCGCCCGAACGGCATGGTCATGATCTCGCCGTCGGCGACCTCGCCCTCGCTGACCGCAGCCGAGGACGACGGCCTGTTCTTCCGCACCGTTCCGTCGGATGCGCGGCAGGGCCAGATCATGGCCGATATCCTGCTGGGCAACGGCGTGAAGGAAACGGCCGTCACCTATACCAACAACGATTACGGCAAGGGTCTGGCCGAAAGCTATCAGAGCGCCTTCGAGGCGGGCGGCGGAACGGTGACGATCTCGGCCGCGCACGAGGACGACAAGGGCGATTACTCGGCCGAGGTCGGCGCGCTGGCATCGGCCGGCGGTGAAGTGCTGGTGGTTGCCGGCTATGCGGACCGCGGTGGCGCGGGAATTGTCCGCGGCTCGCTCGATGCCGGCGCTTTCGACACCTTCCATTTCCCCGACGGCATGGTTTCCGGCTCGCTCGAGGAGAAATTCGGAGATTCCATCGACGGCTCGACCGGCCAGCTTCCCGGCAACGACAGCCCGGGCGCCGAGAGATTTGCCGAAGTCGTGGGCGATGCCTTCGATCCGACCGCGATCTTCTCGGGCGAAAGCTATGACGCGGCGGCGCTGCTGCTGATGGCGATGCAGGCCGCCGGTTCCACCGATCCCAAGGTCTATGTGAGCAAGATCATGGAGATTGCCAACGCCCCCGGCGAGCCGATCTATCCCGGTGAGCTTGGCAAGGCGATGCAGATCCTCGCCGATGGCGGCGATGTCGACTATGTGGGCGCAACGGTGGTCGAGTTTCTCGAAAACGGCGACAGCGCCGGCAGCTACCGGGAAGTGAAGATCGAAGGTGGCAAGTTCGAAACGGTGGGTTACCGTTGATCGCGGCCTGTCCGATCCGGCACGTTGCAGAACGGCTTCACTTAGCGTAACGACAGACGGCCCGGGACGTTCCCGGGCCGTTTGATGATCGCTTGATAATAATAAGAGCGCAGTCCAAGGCGCGAGGGACGCGAGTTCATGATAAGGGTCGAGAACCTTCATCGGCATTTTGGCGGTTTCCGGGCCGTCGACGGTGCCTCCATCGAGATCGAGACCGGTTCGATAACCGGCCTGATCGGCCCAAACGGGGCGGGAAAATCAACACTTTTCAATGTAATAGCGGGCGTTCTTCCGCCTACGTCCGGCAGGGTCTTCATGGACGGCGAAGATATCACCGGCCTGCCTCCGCACGCGTTGTTCCACAAGGGCCTGCTGCGCACCTTTCAGATCGCGCATGAATTCGGCTCGATGACGGTGCGCGAGAACCTGATGATGGTTCCCGGCGGACAATCGGGCGAGACGCTGTGGAAAACCTGGTTTCAGCGCGGCCAGATCGCCGAAGAGGAAACCGCCCTGCGCCACAAGGCCGACGAGGTTCTGGCATTCCTGACCATCGACCATCTGGCCGACGAAAAGGCGGGGAACCTGTCGGGTGGCCAGAAAAAGCTGCTGGAGCTGGGGCGGACGATGATGGTGGACGCCAAGATCGTCTTCCTCGATGAGGTGGGCGCCGGCGTCAACCGCACCCTTCTGCACACCATCGGCGACGCGATCATCCGCCTGAACAAGGAGCGCGGCTATACATTCTGCCTGATCGAACACGACATGGATTTCATCGCCCGGCTGTGCGATCCGGTGATCGTGATGGCCGAAGGCCGGGTTCTGGCGATCGGTCCCGCCGAGGACATCATGCGCGACGACCGCGTGATCGAGGCCTATCTGGGAACCGGCCTCAAGAACCGGAAAAAGGCGGAGGCCGGCGCATGAGCGAGCCATTTCTGATCGGCGACGGCATGTCGGGCGGCTACGGCCAGGGGCCCAACATCCTGCACGGCTGCACCATCGCGGTCGACAAGGGCGAGATCGCTGTCATCGTCGGGCCGAACGGGGCCGGCAAATCCACCGCCATGAAGGCCGTCTTCGGCATGATGGATGTGCGCGAGGGCAAGGTGCGGTTGGGGGGCGAGGATATCACCGCGCTCAGCCCGCAGGACCGGGTGGCCAGGGGCATGGCCTTTGTGCCGCAGACCAGCAACATCTTCACCTCGATGACGGTCGAGGAAAACCTCGAAATGGGCGCCTTCCTGCGCGAGGACGACATCGCCGGCACGATGGAACAGGTCTACGAACTGTTCCCCATCCTGCGCGACAAGCGCCGGCAGGCGGCGGGCGAGCTTTCGGGCGGGCAGCGCCAGCAGGTTGCCGTGGGGCGCGCGCTGATGACCCGGCCATCGGTGCTGATGCTCGACGAACCGACGGCCGGCGTCTCGCCCATTGTCATGGACGAGCTTTTCGACCGCATCATCGAGGTCGCGCGTACCGGCATCTCGATCCTGATGGTCGAGCAGAACGCACGCCAGGCGCTGGAGATCGCCGATACCGGCTATGTTCTGGTGCAGGGGCGCAACGCCCATACCGGCACGGGCAAGGATCTGCTGGAAGATCCCGATGTCCGCCGCAGCTTCCTGGGAGGGTGAGGATGCCCGACCGGAAATGCCATACCGCGAAGCCCGTCAACCAGTTGAAAGCCCGCATGCTACCGACCATCCCCGTCCGCGAGGTCACACGATAATGGAGCCGCTCAACGCCTTGGTCGCGCTGGCCAATTTCGTTCTGATCCCCGCCGTGTCCTATGGAAGCCAGCTGGCGCTCGGCGCGCTCGGCGTGACGCTGATATACGGCATTCTCAGATTCTCGAACTTCGCCCATGGCGATACGATGGCCTTCGGCGCGATGGTCACGATCCTGATCACATGGGCGTTCCAGTCGGTGGGCATCTCGATCTACCCGCTGCCTGCCGCCCTTCTGGCCCTGCCGTTCGGCATCGCCATTACGGCGGCAATGATGCTGCTGACCGACCGCTGGGTCTATCGCTTCTATCGCCGACAGAAGGCCAGGCCGATCATCCTCGTGATGGTTTCCCTTGGCGTCATGTTCATCCTGAACGGGGTGGTCAGGGTCATTGTCGGCCCCGGTGAGCAACAGTTCAACGATGGCGCACGCTTCATCGTCAGCGCCAGACAGTTCCGCGACATGACCGGCCTTTCCGAGGGGCTCGCGTTCCGCACCAGCCAGGGTATTACCATCGTCGTCACCGTTATCGCGGTGATCGCGCTCTTCTGGTTCCTGAACCGGACACGCACCGGCAAGTCGATGCGCGCCTATTCGGATAACGAGGATCTGGCGCTTCTGTCCGGGATCGACCCCGAAAAGGTTGTGCGGGTGACGTGGATTCTCACCGCCATTCTCGCCACGACGGCCGGGGTGCTCTACGGGCTCGACAAGTCCTTCAAGCCCTTCACCTACTTCCAGTTGCTGCTGCCGATCTTCGCCTCGGCCATCGTCGGGGGGCTCGGCAATCCGCTCGGCGCCATCGCGGGGGGCTACATCATCGCCTTTTCCGAGGTCACGCTGACCTACGCATGGAAAAAGGTGCTGACCTACCTGCTGCCGGCGGGCATGGCGCCCGACGGGCTGATGCAGCTTCTGTCGACCGATTACAAATACGCGGTGTCCTTCGCGATTCTGGTCATCGTGCTGATCTTCAAGCCCTACGGCATCTTCCGGAGGAAAGCGGTATGAACCGGAACGCGCTTCTTTTCGGGTTTGTCGCCCTGCTCTACATCGCCACCGGTTTCATGCAGAGCTGGAACACCGCGCTGGCGATCTTCAACATGGGCCTGATCTCGGCGATCATGGCGCTTGGGGTGAATATCCAATGGGGCTATGCCGGGCTGTTCAACGTCGGCATCATGGGTTTCGTCGCGCTCGGCGGTCTGGCGACGGTGCTGGTCTCCATGCCGCCCGTCACCGCCGCATGGGAAGCCGGCGGGGCCCGGATGATGGCCGCGCTCGCCGTGGGTGCCGCAACCGTCGCCATCGGCGTTCTGAGCTACAAGCGCATGAAGGCGGGGCGTCGGCGCACCCTTGCCATCGTCGCGATCTTCGCTGTCGGGTTCGTGCTCTACGGCATGCTCTTCAATCCGGCGCGCAACGCGATCGAGGCGATCAACCCTGCCTCTACCGGCTATCTGGGCGGGCTGGGGCTGCCGATCCTGCTCTCGTGGCCGGTTGGCGGGCTGCTGGCCGCGGCGGCGGCGTGGCTCATCGGCAAGACGGCGCTGGGGCTGCGTTCGGATTACCTCGCCATCGCCACGCTCGGCATCGCCGAGATCATCATTGCCGTTCTGAAGAACGAGGACTGGCTGGACCGGGGGGTCAAGAACGTCGTCGGGCTGCCCCGACCCGTTCCGTGGGAGGTCGACCTTCAGCAAAGTGCGGCGTTCGTCGAACGCGCCGCTTCGCTGGGTCTCGACCCGACGACGGCCTCGTCGCTGTGGGTCAAGCTGCTCTATTCGGGTCTCTTTGCCACAGTACTGGTGCTGATGATTCTGCTGACCCAGCTTGCACTGAAATCGCCCTGGGGCCGGATGATGCGCGCCATCCGCGACAACGAAACCGCCGCCGAGGCGATGGGCAAGGACGTGACGCGCCGCCATCTGCAGATATTCGTGCTCGGATCGGCCATCTGCGGCATTGCCGGCGCGATGATGACCACGCTCGACGGCCAGTTCACCCCCGGCACCTACCAGCCGCTCCGCTTCACCTTCCTTATCTGGGTCATGGTGATTGTCGGCGGTTCGGGCAGCAACTGGGGGTCGGTTCTGGGCGGCTTCCTGATCTGGTGGCTGTGGAGCCAGGTCGAGCCGATCGGCGGCGCGCTGATGAACCTGATCACCATGCCCCTGCCCGCCGGCTCGGCGCTCAAGGTGCACCTGCTGGATTCCGTCCAGCACATCCGGCTGCTTACCATGGGGGTTGTGCTGTTGCTGGTCCTGCGCTTCAGCCCGCGCGGGCTGATACCGGAAAAATGACGCGCCGGCGTTACCGGGCCGGTCCGATTGATGTCGCAGGCGGTTCCGCCCTTCCCTGCGCTCATACCAGCGACCACAAGATCCGACCGTTCACAATAGTCGGCATTGCGGACGAAGCTGCCGTTCGGACGGGAGCGCAAGCCGCGCCAGCGCATGGCCGTGGACCGGCGCTCCTGACGGTAGAAAGACGTGCTTAATGCCAGCCACATCCGCCCGCAATATGAACGTTGTACGGCGTCACCAACGCGCGTGGCGGCGGGACCGGCCTTGCGCTGGCGCGGCGGCCTTCGGCCTTGTTCCGCGCCCGGGTGTCTTGCTCTGCCAGAACAGGAAGGGCTCAATGCCGTCCTTCACGGATCGGATTGAGCCATTCTTCAAAGACGGTCCATTTCAGAGCCGGTACAGGGCCGAGAACTTGTCTTCCAGATAGTCGAGCAGCGGCGCGACCGTGACGGGGGTGCCGGCCGCGCGTTCGACCGTTTCGCGTGGCAGGTAGCGCGCGCCGTGGCGTTGCAGGCTCTCGCGCAGCCAGTTGGAGGCCGGTAACGCATCGCCCGCCGACAGGGCGCTTTCCCAGTCCGGAACGGCGGTGCGCATGGCGGCGAACAGGCACCCCGCATAGACGTTGCCCAGCGTATAGGTCGGGAAATAGCCGAACAGCCCCACCGCCCAGTGCACATCCTGCAGAACACCGTTTGCCGGGCTATCGACGCGGACGCCGAAATCGGCCTCGAAACGCTCATTCCATGCCGTCTCCAGATCGGCAACCTCCAGTTCGCCGTCAATCATCCGCCGTTCGAGATCGAAACGCAGCAGGATATGCAGGTTGTAATGCACCTCGTTCGCCTCGGTGCGGATGAATCCCGAATGCACCCTGTTCGCCGCTGCATAAAAGCCGTCCGGTCCGTCGACGCCCATGTCGCCGAAGACGGCGGCGCAACGCGTGTACAGCCAGCCGCAGAAGGCACGGCTGCGGCCGAGCTGGTTCTCGTAGATGCGGCTCTGGCTTTCGTGTACACCCATCGACGCACCCCGCCCCAGCGGGGTCAGCAGATAGGCACGGTCGACCCCCTGTTCGTAACAGCCATGCCCGACCTCGTGGATGGTCGAATACAGGCAACCGAAGGGCTCTTCTTCGGTTGTCCGGGTGGTAATGCGTACATCCAGCCCCGAGCCCGAACTAAACGGGTGAACCGCCCTGTCGATACGTCCGCACGAGAAATCATAGCCGAACGCCCGCGCGGCCAGATCGGAAATGCCAAGCTGCGCCGCCTCGTCGAAAGACCCTCGCAGGCCGGGCACCTTGCGGGTACTGCCGAGGATGCGTTCGCGTAGCGCGACCAGCCGCGGCCGCATCCCGGCGAACATGGCGGCAAGATCGGCGCCGGTGGCGCCCGGCTCGTAATCGTCCAGCAGCGCATCATAGAGGTCGCCCCCCTGCGCCAGCGCCGCGGCTTCCTGCCGCTTGAGCCTGAGGACCGCGCTCAGCGTCGGCGCGAAGGCGCCCAAATCGTTCGTCGCCCGCGCCTCGGCCCATATTCCCTGCGAAAGACTGGTGAGGCGCGCGATTTCGGCCGCCAGATCGGCGGGAACGCGGGTGGCCCGCTCGTGGGCACGGCGGATCTCGCGAAACTGGGCAAGCTCCACCTCGTCCTCGCTGCGAGCGGCGTCGAGCCACTCGGCGACCCGCGGGTCGCACCGGCGGGCATGCAGCACCTTTTCCAGCGCCGCCAGTTCCTCGGCCCTCTGCCCGGCCGCGCCTCGCGGCATGACCGTTTCCTGATCCCAGCCGAGCCGGCCAAGGATCTGCTCCAGCGCCGCAGTCTCGCGGGCGTGTTCCATCAGGCGTTTGCCGGCGGTCGTCATTGTCTCAGCGCCCCTCGCGAACCGAACCCGCCAGCGGATAGGCGGCAAGAAACCGTGCGCGCAACACCAGCACCCAGACCACGATGGCAAGGAACTGATGGGTGATGGCGACATGCCATTGCGCCTGCGCCAGCACGGCGACAATACCGATGACGACCTGACCGAAGGTCATCACCAATGTCCAGTCGAACGCCCGTCGCGTACGCCGGTGGGTGCTGGAGCGGCTGCGGTACCAGGCGAAAAGGGCCAGGATCAGCACGGCATAGCCTGTCATGCGGTGCATGAACTGGACCAGCCCCGCATCTTCGAAAAAGTTGCGCCACATCGGCTCGATCCCGAACGGGTCGGGCGGCAGGAAGCCGCCGCCCATCATCGGCCAGGTCGGAAACGCCCGCCCGGCATCGATTCCGGCCACCAGCGCGCCAAGCAGGATTTGCAGGAAAACGAGGCACATCAGCCACGTGCCGATCCGCAACAGCCCCGCCTCCCTGATGCGCCGGGCCTGCATCAGTTGGCGTTCGGGGCGCGACAGCAGGAAAATATCCCATGCCAGCACCCCGAGGATGACAAAGGCAAGACCCAGATGCGCCGCCAGCCAGTAGGAGGCGACATCGAGCATGTCGCCGCCGAGGCCGCTCGACACCATCAGCCAGCCAACCCCGCCCTGCATGGCACCCAGCACACCGGGCACGAACAGCCGCCCCTTCCAGCCCGGCGGTATCCTGCCGGCCAGCAGAAATCCGATGAAGCCAAGCGCCCAGACCAGCCCGATCACCCGGCCAAGCTGCCGGTGCGCCCATTCCCACCAGTAGATCGATTTGAACTCGTCGAGCGTCATCTCGCTGTTCTGCAAGCGGAACTCGGGGATTTGCCGGTATTTTACGAACTCCGCCGTCCATTCGGCCTCCGACATCGGCGGGATCGCCCCGGTGACGGGCTTCCATTCGGTGATCGACAGGCCGGAATCGGTCAGCCGCGTCAGCCCGCCGACAAGGATCATCGCCACCACCAGCGCGAACAGGGCCATCAGCCAGACCCGGATCGCTCCGCGCGCGCCGCGTTTTGCCTGGTCGATCATGCCGGTCTGCGCCGGCTGGCGCCGCGTTTGCGGGGTTTCGTCGCCCACCTCTTCGAAAATGCTGCGTTTTGCGGCCATTGCTGCCTCTTCGTCGCTGGTGCTCAGGTCTCGGGTTCGTCGGATGCCGCCGGCGCCGCCTTCTGGCGGGTCAGTTGCCTGAGCATGCCATGGAATATCTGCACGTCGGCGCGGGTCAATGCCAGCCGCGACAGCATGTTGCGGATAGCGAGTTTCATTCCCGGCGCCCTGGCCTC
Organism: Tropicimonas sp.; assembly: GCF_047971885.1. NCBI lineage: Bacteria > Pseudomonadati > Pseudomonadota > Alphaproteobacteria > Rhodobacterales > Roseobacteraceae > Tropicimonas > Tropicimonas sp. The sequence continues at coordinate 17,656 of NZ_JBKEAE010000136.1, forward strand.
GGGAAAGAAGAAGCCGGCGGTGCCGAGCCTCTCCTCGAAATGATCGCCCAGCTTTTCGATCTCGGTCGCGGTGGCGCGGTCGAGTTCGGCCGGCGCGGCTGGCGCCATGCCGTGCCGCTGCCATTCATAGGCCATCAGCAGCACGCACTGGGCAAGGTTGAGCGAGAAGAACCCGGGATTCACCGGAACGGTGACAATCGCGCTGGCGCGGGCCACATCCTCGTTTTCGAGCCCGGCGCGCTCGGGGCCGAACAGGATACCCACCCTGCCGCCTGCATCGGTCGCGGCGCGGGCCTCGGCCATCGCCTGTTCGGGCGTCAGCACCGGTTTGGTCAGCCCGCGCACCCGGGCGGTGGTGGCCAGAACATGGGTACAATCGCCGATCGCATCGGCCACGGTTTCGAACAATCCGGCATTGTCGAGTATCCTGCCCGCACCGCTGGCCAGCGCCACGGCGCGCGGATTCGGCCATTCGTCGCGCGGTTCGACCAGGCGCATCCGGTCCAGCCCGAAGTTCAGCATCGCCCGCGCCGCGCCACCGATATTCTCGCCCATCTGCGGACGCACGAGGATGAAGACGGGTTCTGGCATCGGATCTCCGGTTGGTGTCAGGCGCGGCCCTGATACGCCGCCGGCGAAGGGCCTTCAAGCGGCCATGGCGCACGATCGCAAAGGCGGATATAGGACGAAAACCCGATCGACCACTCCGCCGGAGCAGAAAATGTCCGAGACCGAGCAGCCGCAGATCTATCTGATCACCCCGCCCGAATTCGAACTGTCGACCTTTCCCGACAGGCTGGCCGGCGTGCTCGATTCGCGCGCCATTGCCTGCGTCCGGCTGGCGCTGGCCTCGCAGGACGAAGACCGTATCGCCCGCGCCGCCGACGCCTGCCGCACGGTCTGCTATGACCGCGATGTCGCGCTGGTGATCGAAACCCACCTGCGGATGGTCGAGCGGCTCGGTCTGGACGGGGTGCACCTGACCGGCGTGCGCGGCCTGCGCGACGCGCGCAAGGCACTGGGAGAGGACGCCATTGTCGGCGCTTTCTGCGGCGCGTCGCGCCATGACGGCATGGCGGCGGGCGAAACGGGCGCCGATTATGTCGCCTTCGGTCCGGTCGCCGAGACCGGGCTGGGCGACGGCACGGTCGCACCGCAGGACCTGTTTGCCTGGTGGTCCGAAATGATCGAGGTACCGGTGGTGGCCGAAGGCGGCCTGACCCCCGAAGTTGTCGCTGCACTGGCGCCGGTCACCGATTTCTTCGGCATCCGCGAAATCTGGCCGGCCGAGGATCCCGCAGCCGCGCTCGCCGCCCTGATGGTTGCGGCTGGCTAGACAGCCGGCGGCAGTCCGGCGTTTTCGGTCAGCCCGGAACGAACCGCAGCCTCGCAAGCCGCTGCCAGCGCCTTGCGGTCACCCGCCTGCGCAACCGAAAGCGGGGTGTGATAGATCACCTCGACCGATCCCTGGCGTGGTGCGGCCAGCACCTTGAGCAGATGCGAGGCAAAGTCCATATCGCCCCACCAGCCATAGAAGCGGGGATCTGCGCCCGCTGGCGCGGTGTAGACCACGGTTACGGGCTGGATCTGAAGGATATCCTTCAGTTCGGGACTGAGGAACGCCTGAAAGAGCGTTGTCTTGAAAGGTAAAACCTGGCGACCGTCGGTGCTTGTCCCCTCGGGGAAAAACAGCAGTTTCTGCCCCGCTTCCAGCCGCCGGACGAATTCGCCGGTCTGCGCATGGGCCTCGCGGCGGTCGCGCCTGATGAAGACGGTCCCGGTTGCCCGCGCCAGCCAGCCGATACCCGGCCACCCGGCAACCTCGGCTTTCGAGACGAAATACAGGCGCGAAGATGCGTTGAGCGCGAAGATGTCGAGCCAGCTCGAATGGTTGGCGACAAACGCGCCGCGATGCCCCATCGCCCGGCCCCGAACACTGCGGCGGATGCCCATCAGGACAAAGGCCGTAATGCAGACGAAGCGGGTGATCCACGGTGTCAGTGGACGGCGCAATCCGAACAGCGGGCCTTCGATCAGGCGGATCAGCAGCAGCAACCCGAGGCAGCCGAAAACGACGATGCCGAGCGGCAGCCCGCGGCAAAGGACCCGCCCCCAACCGGCAAGTGTAACCGGCCCGGCTGCGGGCGGCTCGTCCCCGGAGCGCCAGGTCGCGCTCATCCGCGCCCTCCGGCATAGAGCGCGCGCTGCCGGGCGCCGATGCGCGCGGTTTCCATCACCAGGCAGATGTCGGTCGTGTTGAAATCGTGATCGACATAGGCCCCCTCACCCACAAACCCGCCAAGCCGCAGGTAGCCCTTGATCAGCGCCGGAATCGCCCGCACCGCCGCCGGCCGGTCGATCGCGTCCGGGGAAACGATGTCCATCGGGGCGAAATGCCCTTGTCGCGCCCGGACGCGCAGTTCCTCGGGCGCAAGGTGGTTGTGGTGCAGGAACGACAGCGGCATGGCGAGGGCAGCCTGATCAGTACCGTGGAAACTGGCCACACCGAACAGCACCTCGATATCCCGGTCGAGGATATAGGCGCCCAGACCGTTCCACAGGTGATGCAGTGCCATCCCGCCACGATAATCGGCATGGACGCAGGACCGGCCGAGTTCCAGCAACCGCCGCCCGCTGTCCAGAAGCGGTGCCAGATCGTATTCGCCGGCCGAATAGAACCCGCCGGCGCGTTCGGCGCGTTCGCCGGGCATCAGCCGGTATACCCCGACAACGTGATCGAGCGCCGCCGCGTCGCGCGTGTTGTCGACGAGAATCAGATGGTCGTAGAACGGATCGAAGCGGTCGCGCTCCAGCCCGTTCGCATGATCCACCAGCGCGCCGTCCCCGCCGAGTTCGCGCACGAACACCTCGTAGCGCAGGCGCTGCGCCGCACGCAGGTCCTGCGTGTTTTCAGCGAGACGGATTTCGAACTGCGGATCGTCCTGCGGCATGGGTCTGTTTCTGTTCCGGAACCGGTATCGTCGATCTAGGGGAGCGGGGCCGGGATTTGCAACCACGATCAGCCCGGAAAATCAGCGACTTGACCGGGGAATCCCTCGCGCTATGGTTGTTTTCGTTGTTTCGTCGTGATTCAGGATGGCGCCTTCGCTTACAGGTCTTCGGGTATCAGGGAAATCACCCGGCCATCCAGCACCACCTTGCCGGCATGTTCGAAGTTGACGGTAATGCGGTGCCCAATTCGCGACTGTACCTGACCAATGCCCCAGTCGGGGCGATCCGGGTGGCGCACCAGCATGCCCGGCTCCAGAAAGGCGTTCAGATCGACCATGGCGTGCATTCCTTCACGGTTTCCGATAAATGTCCAGTAACCACGC
>NZ_JBKEAE010000053.1:0-5824 GCF_047971885.1 Tropicimonas sp.
TGAACCAGACCACTCCCAACACCTTTAGCTCGGGCCCCGACGAGAATGGCCGCTTCGGCATTTTCGGCGGCCGTTTCGTTTCCGAAACGCTGATGCCGCTAATCCTCGATCTCGAGGCGGAATACGAGCGCGCCAAGACCGATCCGGATTTTTGGGCCGAGATGGACGACCTGTGGACCCATTATGTCGGCCGGCCCTCGCCGCTCTATTTTGCCGACCGGATGACGGCGCATCTCGGCGGGGCGCGGATCTATTTCAAGCGCGACGAGTTGAACCACACCGGCGCGCACAAGATCAACAACGTGCTTGGCCAGCTTCTGCTGGCGCGGCGGATGGGCAAGACGCGTATCATCGCCGAAACCGGTGCCGGCCAGCACGGTGTGGCGACGGCGACAGTCTGCGCCAAGTTCGGGATGAAATGTGTCGTCTACATGGGGGCAACCGATGTCAGACGCCAGGCGCCGAACGTGTTCCGCATGAAGCTTCTGGGGGCCGAGGTCGTTCCGGTGACCTCGGGGCGCGGCACGCTGAAGGACGCGATGAACGATGCGCTGCGCGACTGGGTGACCAATGTGCGCGATACGTTCTATTGCATCGGCACGGTAGCGGGCCCGCACCCCTATCCGGCGATGGTGCGCGATTTCCAGTCGATCATCGGCAAGGAGGCTCGCGCCCAGATGCTGGAGCGCGAGGGGCGCCTGCCCGATACGCTGGTCGCGGCGATCGGCGGCGGATCTAACGCGATGGGGCTGTTCTATCCCTTCCTCGACGATCCGTCGGTCGAGATCATCGGGGTGGAGGCCGGCGGCAAGGGTGTCGATGCCAGGATGGAACATTGCGCCTCGCTCACCGGCGGCAGGCCCGGGGTGCTGCATGGCAACCGCACCTATCTGTTGCAGGATGCGGACGGGCAGATACGCGAGGGGCATTCGATCTCGGCCGGGCTCGACTATCCCGGTATCGGGCCGGAGCATTCCTGGCTGCACGAGACGGGGCGGGCGCAATACGTCTCGGTCACCGATGTCGAGGCGCTGGCGGCGTTTCAGCTTTGCTGCGAACTGGAGGGTATCATCCCGGCGCTCGAACCGTCGCACGCGCTGGCCCATGTGATGAAGATCGCGCCGGAATTGCCTGCCGATCACCTCATCTGCATGAACATGTGCGGACGCGGCGACAAGGATATCTTCACCGTCGCCCGGGTGCTCGGCGTGGACATGGGCGAGACGGACTGAGCGCGGCAGCCGCGGGTGTAACGAACCATCGGCGCCCGACCGAATCCTGCGCCGCGAAGCGCCCGGTCGCGGGATCTTCGAGGCCGGTGCAGGCGTGCGGCCGTCGGCCTGTCAGTCCAGCTTCAGCGACGGGGCAAGCACGGTGGCTTCGCCCTGAAGAACCAGCGTGTGCCCCACCTTGGCGCGGGTCAGCAGTTTCACCCGGCGTTTCATGAAGTCGATCTCGGCAACCTCGACTTCGGCATGGACGATATCGCCGGGGCGCACCGGGGCGAGAAACCGCAGCGTCTGGCCCAGATAGATCGTGCCGTGGCCGGGAAGCTGTTCGCCGATCACCGCCGAGATCAGCCCGGCGGTCAGCATGCCGTGGGCGATCCGCCCCTCGAACATGCTTTCCTGCGCATATTCCTCGTCGAGATGAACCGGATTCCTGTCGGATGTCACTTCGGCAAACATCTCAATATCCTCGGATGTGACCAGCTTGGTCAGATCGCGGATCATACCGATTTCAAGATCCTCGATATAAATCGTACCGCGGGTCATGTTGTCGAGCATCATGCCTGTTCCTGTGTTTCCCATGCCTTCAGCGTAGCCGAAGGCCGCCAATGCTGCAATGCAGAAAGTAATAATAGGCAGATTTGACTTCGGTCAAGCGCAATTTTGTTGCCGAGGGGAATCGCGTCGAGAACGAGAAATCCAGCCGGGCAGCCGATGTGGGCGGCTGCCCGGATTTCCCGGGGGATTCCCCCGCCGAGCCCGAGGCCGGTCTAGCGGAGGTAACCCATGGCGTAGGTGACCGATGTCTGTTGTGCTTCGAGATAGGTTTCGAGCATTGCCGGATCGGGCTGGCGGATTGTGCCGGTCTCGGCTGCGGCAAGGCCGCCGGTGATGTAGAGAACGTCGAGCGATTCGCCCATGGCGCCCCGGACATCGGTTGCGATTCCGTCGCCGATACACAGAATCCGGTCGTCCGGAACCTGGGCGAATTCCGCCAGCCGCCGCCGGGCGAGATCGTAGATCGCCGGGTGAGGCTTGCCGAAATAGAGGCTTTCACCGCCCATTTCGCTATAGAGCGCCGCCAGCGCGCCGGCGCAGTATTCGCGGGTTTCACCGCGATCGACCACGATATCGGGGTTGGCGCAGAGTAGTTTCATCCCCTTTGTCTTGGCATAGAGAAAATCGGGCCGGTTGACGGACGGATCGGCATGTGGATCGAACGGGCCGGTGCAGACGATGCCCTCGGCCCCGGTCAGCGGAACACGGGTGATCGCCACCGGATGGTCCATCATCTTCAGCGGCTCGAAGAACACGAGGTCGTGTTCCGGGCCGATATGGTAGACCCTGTTACCCACCGCGCCCGAGAACATGGCGAACCGTGCCGAATCGCCCGAGGTCGCTATCGTGTCCCATGCGTCGTCGGGTATGCCGAAACGCCGGACCTGTTCGGCGATGGTCGCGCGGGGGCGGGGGGCGTTGGTCAGCAGAACAACCTTTCCGCCCTGCCGGCGAAAGGTCCGGCAGGCGGCGACTGCCTCGGGGAAGGCCGCGATCCCGTTGTGCAGACAGCCCCAGAGATCGACAAAGGCTGCGTCGTACATTGAGGAGATTTCGGAAAGATGTTCGATGATGCGGGTCATGGGGCCTCCGGGTCGACGGGACGGGGAAGGCCCGCCCGGAGCGGCTATAGCCCAGTCGGCAAACGGACGGTAGCCCGTTTGCCGACGGCCGCCGCGCATCGCCCCGCGTCCTCGGTCATGCGGTGCGGCGCCGCATTCTGCCCGAAAGGCGCAGACCGTCGCGGAAGTTCAGGCTCAGAAGTGTGGCATTGGTCGCCCCCGCCGCCAGTTCGAGAATCTGGACGATGACAAAGGCCGCACCGAATTGCCCGGTCGCGGACCAGCGCGCCAGCAGGATGGCCGCGGGCACGAGGACCAGCAGGCCGAGCCCCGCCGCGACCTGCATGCGCCGCATCTTGGCCCGTACCAGCGGCAGGCGGGGGTTTCGCACCAGTCGCTGCCCTGTCAGGCCGGTGGCCGCCAACGCCGGGACAAGCACCCACAAACCGGTCTGGATGGCCTGTTTCACCGCCACGACCTGGCCGGTAGTGCCAAGTGTTTCGGCCCAGATGGTCATCACCCAGAAGCTGGCAATGGTGAGGAGAGCAACGGCGCCGGCGATGGCGTGGATTCGTTTCAGCATGGCTGGTTTCCTTTTTCGAAAGATGACATGTGGCATGGCAATAAACATAGCAGACTATATATTATTATATAGCTTGCTATATTACGTAAAAATGCACATTGTCCGGACCAGAGCCGCACAGGGAGCGACACATGGCATTCCACAGGTCGGAGTCTCTGGGATTCGTCACCAACCATCTGGCGCGGATCATGGAGCAGGCGTTGCAGCGCCGCCTGAAGCCGCTGGGGCTCAGCACCGGCTACTTTCCCGCCCTGCTGGAATTGTGGGAGGAGGACGGGCTGACACAGAAGGCGCTAGTTTCGCGTTTGAATATCGAGCAGGCGACCATCGCCAACACGCTGTCGCGGATGGAGCGCGACGGGCTGATCCGGCGCGAGCCGGATCCGGAGGACGGGCGCAGCCGCCGGATTCGCCTGACCGGGACGGGCCGGTCGGCGCAGGCTCCGGCGGTTGCCGCGGCAGAGGCGGTCAATGCCGAAATGCTTGCGCCGCTCCCGGAGGAGGAGCGGCGCAGGCTGGTTTCGTCGATAGGCGCGGTGGTCGGCGCGGCGGTGAAGCGCGGCGCCTGAGCCGTCAGACCTTCAGGTTGGGGATGATCTGCTTCTTGCGGCTCAGGATGCCGGGCAGAACCACGGTGTCGCCGCTGACGGTCACGCCAAAGCTCTTTTCGGCCACGCCTTTCACCAGATCGTTGGGAACCAGCAGCGTGGCCTCCTCGTTCAGGATGTCGACCACAAACAGAAGCACCTGATCGACGCCGTCCTCGGCCGCCACGGTTTTCATGGCCGCCATCAGGCTGTCCTTGCGGTCGAGCGGGATTTGCGGCGCCGTGGTTTCCAGAACCGAGACGCGGAACTTTACCCCGTCAACGGCGTATTCCTTGCTGTCCATGCGGAGCAGTTCCACGTCCGAAAAGGCCGAGACATCGGATTTCGCCGCGAACATCTCGGCGGCATAGCTGGCAACGTTCACGCCGAGTTCCGCCGCCAGCTTTTCAGCCAGCGCCCTGTCGGCATCGGTGGTGGTGGGCGAGCGGTATTCCATCGTGTCCGACAGGATGCACGACAGCATCGCGCCGCGGATCGCCTCGGGCATTTTCGCCGCGTCCTCGCCCATGAGCTGGTACATGATGGTTGCGGTGCAGGCCAGCGGGCGCATGGTGATGTCGATCGGCGATCTGGTCTCGATTCCGCCAGCCAGCTTGTGGTGATCGATGATCTGCAGGATATCGGCCTCGTTGATGTCGGCGGGCAGTTCGGCGGGGTTGTTGGTGTCGACGATGACAACCGGCGCGCCGGCGCCCGCCTCCGAGATGATCCCGGGCTTCGCCAGCTTCCAGCGTTCCAGCACAAAGGCAGCCTCTGTGTTGGGTTCGCCCAAAAGCTTCGCCTCGGCCGGGGTCCCCTTGATTTCGGAAAGATACCAGGCCCAGATGATGGGCGAGCCGGTCGAATCGGTGTCGGGGGCCTTGTGGCCGAAAACCTTGATGGTCATGGTGCTATCCGTTTCTTGACGAGCGAAATCGCTGCCCTTTTAGCCGGCCGGGGCCGGACTGTCATGGGGTGATCGGCTGTGGCGCCTGGTCGGGGCGGCGGCGTGTACGGCCAGATCCATAGGCGCCGCCCCGAGTGGCGGCATGCCGTCCATGCGCGGTTCGGTGGAAAAAGTTCCTGCCACGCCCCGTTGACAGCCCGGAGGCGCTTGCCTAAATCAGCGCCATTGGCACTCGCCTGGAGTGAGTGCTAACCGAAAACCCACAAGAACGTAGGAGCGTTCCGACATGGCATTTACACCGCTGCATGACCGGGTTCTGGTCGAGCGCGTCGAAAGCGACGAGAAAACCGCTGGCGGCCTGATCATCCCCGACAGCGCCAAGGAAAAGCCTGCCGAAGGCCTCGTGATCGCTGTTGGCGCCGGCGCCAAGGACGAGGATGGCGATCGCATCGCGATGGACGTCAAGGAAGGCGACAAGATCCTGTTCGGCAAATGGTCGGGCACCGAGGTCACCATCGACGGCAAGGAACTGCTGATCATGAAGGAAAGCGACATTCTGGGCATCATCGCCTGATCGCGTCCGCTTCCCTAAAACCCACACGAAATTCAGGAGTAGCAATTCATGGCTGCCAAGGACGTCAAATTCGATTCCGAAGCCCGCAACAAGATGCTCAAGGGCGTCAACATTCTGGCCGATGCGGTCAAGGTGACGCTGGGCCCCAAGGGCCGCAACGTTGTCCTCGACAAGTCGTTCGGCGCGCCGCGCATCACCAAGGATGGCGTGACCGTCGCCAAGGAAATCGAGCTTGAGGACAAGTTCGAGAACATGGGCGCGCAGATGGTGAAGGAAGTCGCCTCGCGCACCAATGACGAGGCCGGCGACGGCACCACCACCGCTA
>NZ_JBKEAE010000074.1:0-15525 GCF_047971885.1 Tropicimonas sp.
CCACGCGGTGCGGTGACGGCCTTGGCAAGCCAGCCGCGTACCACCGCGTCGTCGGTGCCCTCGCCCCGTTCGATCGCGGCCATGATCGACAGCGACCGCGCCGTCGGATCGGTGACGGCCAGATCGCCCAGTGCCCGGCGGGCGGCCGGGAAATCCTCGGCGGCGATGTTCAGTTCGGCCGAGAGCATCCGGGTTTCCGGATTGGCCGGGTTGATCTTCGTCAGTTCGGTAAAGCGCTTCAGGCGCGCCTTTGGATTCTCGTCGGGCACGATCTCGGCAAAGGCGACAGCCAGATCGGGGTGGGGGTTCACCTCCCAGGTCTTCTTGAGCACGCGCGCCGCATAGCGCGGTTTGCCCTGCTCGATATAGGCGCGTGCCGCCATGACCGAGGCGGGGATGAGATCGGGCGATTTCCGGTTGGCCTCGATCGCCTCTTCGCGGGCTTCCACCGTCTTGCCGTCGGCAAAGACGTCTTCGGCCTCGGAGAGGGCGAGAACGGCATCGCGGCGGCGATAGACATCGCGCGGCAGCGTGCCCGTCTTGAGCTTGGTGCCCAGCGTTCTGCGTGCGCCCGCCCAGTCGTGCTTGTCGGCCTGAAGCTTGAGCAGCGTATCCTGGATTTCCTCGTTCTTCGGCTTCAGCGCAAAGGCGGCCTCCGCCAGTTTGAGCGCGGTTTCGGTGTCGCCCTCGTCGAGCTTCTGCTTCATGATCCCGCGCACCCCGACGAAACGGGTCTTGTCGTCGCCGAGCAGGGCCTTGTAGGCTTCTTCGGCCTTCTGCCGCTCGCCGATCATCTCGGCGGCCTCGGCGATGATGACCTTGGTTGCGGTCGGGTTGTCGAGCAGCTTTTCCGCCTTTACCGCCTTGGCCATCGCCAGCCGCCCCTCGCCCGAGGCGAGCGCCATCAGCGCGTCTGTCAGCGCCCGGTAGCCGCGCCGCTCGCGGTTGCGGTCGATGTAACGCGAAAGGGCGGTTTCGTCGCCGAGCAGGAAGCGGACGAAAGCGATGAGCAGCCCGATCGCGAATAATGCGAGCCAGATGACCACGAAGGCGGCGAGACCGGCGAGCACCGCCTGAAGCGGCCCGAGCGTGACCTCGAAATAGCCGGGGATCGACAGGACCACATCGGGACCGTGCTGCATGATGTAGCCCGCACCGATCGTCAGACCCGCAACCAGCGCAATGAACAGAAGAATCTTGATAAGGGACCAGAGCATCGGGGGCTTCCTCAGTTGGTGGCCAGGCTGGCGGCAAGTTCATCGGCGGCGGCGAGCGCCCGCGCGCGCGCATCGGCGAGCGCGATCCACTCCGCCATGGCCTGCTGGCCGGCTTGCGGAAGGTTGGACAGTTCGCTGACCGCGCCGGCGAGATCGGCACCTGCGACATTCGCTTCGGCGCGGCTCAGTACTGCGTCCGGATCGTTGCCTTCGCGTGGCGCGAGAGAGCGCAGGCCAAGCTGCCGCTGCATGAACGACCCGACGCGGCCGCCCATGTCGTCGTCGGGAGCGGCTTCGCGGCGCGCGCCGGCAAGCGCCTCGCGGGCGGCGGGGGCAAACGACTTCTGCAGATCGGCCAGCGTTGCGACGCCGCTGCCGGCAACCGCCGACAAGGCCGCCGGCACCCCGGTCTGGCCGAGCGCGGCCAGAGCGCCGTCGAAGGGGGCGCCGGTTTCGAGCGCGGCCTGGATATCGACCAGCGCCTGTGCCCGTGCGGCTGCGGCGGCCTCGGCTGCGGCCGCCTGCTTTGCCGCCTCGGCATCTGCCATCGCCGCCTGTTTTGCGGCCTCGGCATCCGCCATTGCGGCCTGCGATGCGGCGACCGCGCGCTCCACCGCCTCATTGGCGGCGGCGGCGGTCGATGCGGCAAGCTCTTCCGAGCGTCCGATCTGGGCGGCCACGTCATTGCGCAGCGCGGCCATCTCGGCTTCGTAGGCGCGGAGCGCCGACACGGCTGCCGGGTCCGTCGCCTCGGCGATCGGGCGTTTCTCCAACTCGGCGATCTGTGTCCTGATCGTCGCCTGTTCGGCGCCCATCGCGCTGATGCTGGCGGTCGCCTGAGCCAGGCCGGCGGTCGTCTGGGCCAGATTGTCGGCGGTCGCTGCCTGCGCGCGCAACTCGTCAAGGCTGCCCGATACGCTGCTGATCTGGGTCGATATCGTGTCGCGTGTCGCGTCGGCCTCGCTCCGGAGGGCGGCAAGGTCGGCTGTGGTGGCGGCTTCGGCGAGCTTTCCGCGCAGATCCGCGATCTCCGCCTGAAGTGTTCCGATCGTATCACCCTGTCCGGCAATTGTCTTTTGCAGTTCGACGGTGTTGAACGGCAGCTTGTCGGCCGGGATCACATAGGGCGCGGCAAATGCCAGACCCAGCGCCGCGACGGCGCCACCGACAAATCCGGGCAACACGCCGCCGCGACGCTCGATCACGGTTTCCTTTTCAGGTGTCAGCGCGGTAGCGGCTGCTCTTGCCGGTTCGGGTTTCGGTTCCGGCCCGGACCTGTGGTCGGGGATCGGGTCGACCTTCGCGTCGACCGGCTCCGGCTCTGCTGTCGCGCTGTCGGCCGGCGCGGTCAGGGGAATTGCCGCTGCGGCGAGCGTCGTTTCAGCCGCCGCAGGGTGTCCGGCAACCCCGTCGAGGGTCTCCAGCGCAGTCACGTCATCCTCGTCGACCGTGTTGTCGTCGGGTTCGTCGGCCGGCTGATCCACGGGCAGGCCGCCGGGTTCATCCGCCTCCGTTTCGTCCGCCGGGATGGCATCTTCCAGCACGAGCGGCCCCGCGTCCGGCGTTCCGGATGCCGCCGGAGGGGTGCCGGCGGGTTCAGCGGGCTCCACCAGGGCGTCCGGATGTTCCGAGACGATTTCCGTCCCGTCGACGATCTCGGCGTCTTCAATGATGTCGCTGTCGCCCTCCCGGGCGGTCTGGTCGGGTTCACGATCCGCATCGGGCTGGGGTTGCGCTTCCACGCCCAGATCCTCTTCGGTGCGTTCCGTCCCGTTGGACGCTGTGTCGGGCGTTTTCTTGTCGGTCACTGAAATGTTCCCCCGAGTTGAAGCAGGATCCGCCTGCCAGCTACAGGATGTGAATCTAGCTTTACATTGCCTCTGCCTCAAGTTTGGCGGTCTGCGTCAAACAGACTACGCACTGCGGCAACCATCGCTACCGCATCCGGGCTTTGGGCAACAACCAGTTTTTCACCTGAGCGCGGCACCCATCCCGCCGTTGCGGCCCGGCTGATGGCGACCAGATGCAGCCGGGCGCAACGCCCGGCGGTTGCATCGGCGAGCAGCCGGGTCGACCGGGGCGAAAAGCTCGGCACCACCACGTCGCCCGCCGCCGCGATCAGATCTTTGGCCGCCGGCGAGAGCGCAACGGCCTGCTGATCGTAGGCGATACATACGCTTGCGGCTATTCCCGCGTCGTTCAACCGTCCGACGATATCGCCGCTGCGATGCAGGCCGGCGACATGAACCAGCGGCCGGCGCGGCGCGGCGTCCAGGATAAGCCCGGTCAGTGCCTCGGCGGTTTCAGCGACAATCACCACATCGAATCCCGCCTTGCGGGCGCGTTCCGCCGTGCGCCGCCCGACGCACCAGACGTGCCGGCCCCGATTGGCCAGACGCGCCTCCACCGCCGAAACGCCGTGTTCAGAGGTCAGGATGAAACCGGCATCGGCAGGAACCGGTCCCGCTCGGTCGAGATGGACGATTTTCTGAAGCGGCGAGACCGCCACTTGCAGGAAATCGCCGGCATCCTGCTGCAACTGGCCGAGAAACCGTCGTGCGGCAGGCTCGGGGCGCGTCAGAAGCAGGGATGTTTCGGCACGGTTCACTTTTTCCGCCACAGGGGTTATCTGGACCGGATCGAGGTAACCCCGGACGGGTATTCCGTGCAACCATCCGAATCGCGTCTTCCGATCACCCTGCTTGGAATCGAAAGCAGCTGCGACGATACGTCGGCAGCTGTCGTGCGCTGTGCGTCGTCTGGCCGAGGCGAAATCCTGTCGAACATCGTTGCCGGCCAGAACGATCTGCACGCGGCCTTTGGCGGGGTTGTCCCCGAGATCGCGGCCCGGGCGCATGCCGAAAAGCTGGATATCGTGGTCGAGGCCGCATTGCGCGCGACTGGGTTGCGGCTTGCCGATCTGGACGCGATCGCCGTGACCGCCGGGCCGGGGCTGATCGGCGGCGTGCTTTCGGGAGTCATGTGCGCCAAGGGGCTGGCGCTGGGCAGCGGGTTGCCGCTGATCGGGGTCAACCATCTGGCCGGACATGCGCTGACGCCGCGGCTGACCGACGGGCTGGCCTTTCCCTACCTGATGCTTCTGGTCTCGGGCGGGCATTGCCAGTTCCTGATTGTCGAGGCGCCGGACAGGTTCCATCGCCTTGGCGGCACCATCGACGACGCTCCGGGCGAGGCGTTCGACAAGACGGCGAAGCTTCTGGCGCTGCCGCAGCCGGGTGGCCCGCAGGTCGAGCGGCTGGCGGCCCGGGGCGACGCGGATCGCTTCGCCTTTCCACGCCCGCTTCTCGACCGTCCGGGCTGCGACATGTCGTTTTCGGGGCTCAAGACGGCCCTGCTCCGGGCGCGCGACGGCTGTATCGCCGTCGCCGGCGGCCTGCGCGAAGGCGACAGGGCCGACCTGTGTGCCGGGTTTCAGGCGGCCGTCGCCGATGTTCTGGCCGAAAAGGCCCGCCGCGCGATCGGTATCTACATGGAAAGCGGGCCTCCGCTTCCGGTATTTGCGGTTGCGGGAGGGGTTGCGGCCAACCGGCTGATCCGGGCGCGGCTTCAGGCGCTTTGCGACAGGGTGGGTGTCGGATTTGCCGCGCCTCCGCTGGCGCTCTGCACCGACAATGCGGCGATGATCGCCTGGGCGGGTATCGAAAAGGCCCGGCTTGGACAGTACGACGACATGACTCTGGCTGCCCGCCCGCGCTGGCCGCTCGATACCCGGCAGGCGGCAATGCTGGGATCGGGCAGGAAAGGCGCGAAGGCGTAGCGAAGGTGCCGCCGCTCGGCCGTTGCTGCCAGCGAGGGGCTTGCCTTGCGCCGGCCGTCGCGGGATTGTGCGGTAAACTGTCAACTAAGGAGCCCCAGGATGCTTGTCGCCCTGATCGCCAAGGACAAACCCGGTGCATTGCAGATTCGCCTCGACAACCGGGCGGCCCATCTGGAGCACATCGAATCCTCCGGTCTCGTCTTGCAGGCCGGGCCGTTTCTCGATGGCGAGGGCACGATGTGCGGTTCGCTGGTGATCCTGAACGTCGAAACGATGGATCAGGCCCGGGCCTGGGCCGATGGCGACCCCTACGCAAGGGCGGGGCTGTTCGAGGATGTCGAGTTGCGGCCATGGAACAAGGTCGTCGGCTGATGGCCCGCTGGCTCTTCAAGTCGGAGCCCTCGGTCTGGTCGTGGACGGATCAGATGGCAAAGGGGGCTGAAGGCGAACAATGGGACGGGGTGCGCAACTATCAGGCGCGCAACAACATGCGGGCGATGAAGCCGGGCGATCGTGGCTTTTTCTATCATTCTCAGAAGGACAAGGCCGTGATCGGTATCGTCGAGGTCTGCGCCGAGGCCCACCCCGATACGACCAGCGACGATCCGCGCTGGGAATGTGTCGATATCCGCGCGCTCGAGCCACTGGCGCGACCCGTGCCGCTGGCAGAGATACGCCAGCATCCGGAGCTTGCCGACATGGCGCTGGTGCGGAACGCGCGCCTTTCGGTGCAGCCGGTGAGCGAAGAGGAATGGAAGATCGTCTGCGAACTGGGTGGTATCGCGCCCTGAGCGAAGCGGCTTCGAGCGGGGCAGCGTTGCGCCGCTCGCGCCCGTCAATACACGGCGCTTCGCCGGCCCGGCCTGCTCAGGCGCCTGTAACGGAATCAAGAATGGAGGGTCCCACCCCCGGAACCCTCCATTTGCCCCACGTGCCTTTTCGCACCACACGTGTTGGAAGTAATCTCGGGGGTCGTCCTGACCCGTCCTGAAGCGATACGCGACACTTCGATTCGCTGCAAAGGAGAAGTGTCGCGTATTTGGTTCAACCGGGGCCGATCAGCCGTAGACGGCTTCCTTGCCGAAATGCCTGGTGAGAAGGTAATAGAAGACGGCGCGATACTTGGTCCGCTCCGAGGACCCGTAGGTCTCGATCGCGGCCCTGATGCCGTCCATCAGGTCGGGACCGTCGGCCAGACCGAGTTTCCCGATCAGGAAGTTCTGTTTGACGGTTTCGAGTTCGCTGGCCTGGCTTGCGGCGACGGTCGAGGCGTCGTCGTTGTAGATCGCCGGGCCGCAGCCGATGGTAACCTTGGTCAGCAGATCCATGTCGGGCTCGATTCCGCACTTCACCCTGAGGTCTTCCGCATA
The DNA here is from genome assembly GCF_047971885.1 of Tropicimonas sp. NCBI lineage: Bacteria > Pseudomonadati > Pseudomonadota > Alphaproteobacteria > Rhodobacterales > Roseobacteraceae > Tropicimonas > Tropicimonas sp. Next base: position 6,366 of record NZ_JBKEAE010000074.1, read on the forward strand.
TTTCGCAATCAACTCGTCGCGTTTGCCCATGTCTTTCGTCTCCTTGCAATGACAACAACAATACACCTGCAGGGCAGTGCCAATCGTGCCATGCCTGCTGATGGTGCAGGTTAGCGGCGAAAGAACCGGACACAAGCGAAACCGGGCACAAACGAACGGCTTTACCGCAACTTTCACGTCAGAGCATCGCGGGAGCGGCGCATTTCCTGCCCTTTCCCCGTATGGGGCCGGGCGTGCGACGGATTGCGGAAACGACAAAACCGGCCTGAACGGCCGGCTTTCCAGGGGCAGGGTTCCGATTGCGGCGTGCCGCGCGATCCCGGCTTACGATTCGTGCCAGGTCCAGCGAAAGACCGCGTCGGCGGTGGCGCTGATGCGCAGTGGCGGCGTATTGACCACCTCGATCTTGAACGAGCCGAGCGTGTCGAATGACTCGAAAGTCCTCCAGATCCCGTCCGCATCCTGCAGGGCGATCTCTACCATGCCGCCGCGCGGATCGATATCGAGGGTGGCGGGCTTGGCCGAATGGACAAAGCCGCCGGTGATCAGCGCGTCGGACTGCCAGGTGCTCATTTCCGGTTCCTTTCGTTCCAGGTATGAACCGATGCCGTCTGGGGCGGCGGGAATGCCGGCTGGCGATCTGGGCATGACCGCAGCCCGCGTCGTCCGCTCCCGGGCGGCAACACTGTGTTAACGGACGGATCTTCGGTCAGAAGGCTGAAGGAATGACTGACCGGGCGTTCGCGGTGCCGGGCGATCGGGCAACGGGGCTCAGCGCGCGCCCCTGCGCAGCAGCACCAGCCCCGAGATCCATCCGGCGATGAAACCGCCCAGATGCGTCTCCCAGGCGATGCGTCCGGCAAAGGCGAGATACATGACGACGTTGATCAGGAGGAGAAAGCTCAGCGCCTTCCATGTCGCCCGCAACGAGGCACGGGTATCGGGGCGGGAAACCCAGGCCCAGGCGACCAGCGCCCCCGCAAGCCCGAACAGGGCGCCCGACGCCCCAACCATGGGCTGCCCGTTGGTTGTGGTCAAACCAAAGGCGAGCGCGCCGAAAACCATCGACACCATATACAACGCAAGAAACCCGATGCCACCGATCCGCACGATTATCACCCCGCCAAGCTGCCAGAGTGTCAGCATGTTGAAGCTCAGGTGCATCAGCCCCGCATGCAGGAACCCGTAGGTCACGAACATCGTCCAGGGCTGGATCACATAGTTCGGTCGCCAGTCGCGCAGCAACCCCGGCCAGAAAGCGCCATATTCGAAGGCAAGGGCGCGAAGACGGGGAACCGGAACGATACTGAGATCGGCGAGTTGCAGGACAAGTTCCACGCTCACGCAAATCGCGATCAGAACGATCGCGACGTACCTGCCGCTGGAGGGTTCCTCCGGTTCGCTGCCTGCCCGGTCTGCCATGTTCGAATGAATGCGCGCTGCGAAGTCTGTGCACAAGCGAATATGAAGCTCCGGAGCGCGGGGTAGTTAACCGGTCGTCTGCTGTTTCGGTATCAGCCGCGTCGCGGCAGCACCGGCCCTGTCATACCGGCGGGCGGCGTCAGGGCCGGATGCTGAAACGCCGGTCGAGCGTGGTGAAGACCACGTTGCGCGAGATCGTCTCGTCGTCGTCCCTGGAATCGGAGTGGCGATAGCCGGCGACCAGATCCCAGTGCTTTGTCACCTCGTGCGAATATTTGATCTCGAACGTTGTCTGCCGGCGGCTGATGTCGTTGTCGCCGATCCCCTCCGATGCGCTGAGCCGCGCCAGAATTTCCATTCCCGACTGTCGGGTCAGTTCCTGCCGGAAACTGGCCGAGAGATAGCTGTTGACATAATTCTCGTCGTCTTCGGTGCCGACCGAGGAGTTGAAATCGACCGAGAATTGCGAGGTCTTGTAATCCCGGACCCAACCCAGCGCGCCGACCGGGTTGATATCGCCATCGTCGGTTCGTGTCGCACCGAACGAAAAATCCAGCGAACCGCGCGGAAGCTCCATTTCGCGCCCCAGCATCAGTGTCGATTGCAGTCCGGTACTGGTCAGATTGTTTTGCAGCGAGCCGAAAATCGCGCCGTTGCGCAGCAGGCGCGTCAGGCGCAGATCGACCGTCGGCGATGATTCGTCCTGCTTGTAGCGCTCGCCAAAGGCGGTGTATTCATAGACATCCCGCGACTGGCTGACGGAACCGAAAAAGCTCAGCGCCGGGCTGATCGCGGCCGACAGGCCGATGCCGGCCGAGGTGCGGGTTTCGTCCTCGCCGACGGAACTCAGGTGGTCGAGGCTGTAATAATCCGCCAGAAACAGCAGCCGTGCGGTTCGCGTCAGGGCAAGCCCGACCTCGATATCGCCCTGCATCAGTTCCTGATCGGCAAGGTCGGGGTCGGTGGTGTCTTCATAGCGGATTTGCCGGTACGACAGGTTGCCGGCAAAGCTCAGCGGCCCGTCCTGTCCGAGAGCCAGGGCGACATCCGCATTCGTCGTGACGCGCTTGCCCTGATCGACGATCAGATCGGTGCTGAGTTCCGGGACCTCGACGAACGACACGCCGTTGTCGGTCTCGCGGTAGGAGGCGCCGATGTCGAACGAGGAATGCTTGCCTATCCGGCCATAATCGAGTTCGATGAACGGATCGCGAATATCCGTTGTCTGGTCGGGCTCTTCGGCAAAATCGCCTACGTCGAACCATGCGCCGGTCGCGAATTCGAAACGGTCGACCGGTGTCGTGGCGCGGTATCCGAGCATCAGTTTCGTTTCCCAAAGCGATGTCGACCCCCAGGGATCGGCGAGGCTTTCGTAGTTGTCGTCGAAGCGCAGGCCGGTTTCAAGGTCGAGATAAAGCTCCGGGGCGCTGCTGCCGGCGTTCTGCGCCGCAACCGTGATGGCGCTCGCCACAACAACCACGGCGGTGGCAAGACCCAACTGGCCCGTAACGCGAGCGGAACGCGGCAGGGTCGCCGGGCGCGCACTACCACATTGCATCGGATCACTCGAACAGGCGGCGTTCGGGTACGATGATCACGTCTCCGTCCCGCAGAACAGGGTCTTGCGACATCTGCGCGCCACGCGCGATCGCCTTGTAGTTGATCTTGTAAAGCCGCTGCTGGCCCGACTTGGGGTCGAGTCGGCGAAGCTGAAGGCGCTTGGTGGCGGCGAAGGGGCTGAAACCGCCGCTCTGGGAGAGCGCCTGCAACAGGGTGGTTCCCGTTTCGACCGGTTTGGCGCCAGGCGCTAGAACCTCGCCCATAAGATAGACGGTTATGATATCGCCGTCGCCGATTCCCTCCTGCGTCGGCGCCAGACCGACAATCGACACGAACACCGTCGGTTCGACGGCAAAGTTGCCGGCAATCCTGCCGGCGATCGCCCGCTGCACCTGATCGGTCGTCATGCCGCCGGCGGCCACGCTGCCGGCGAGCGGGAAGCTGAACCGTCCGTCCGGCAGAACCAGCGCCTGCCGGTTGAGCGAGGTATCCTCGAGCACCTCGATCGCCAGCCGGTCGCCGGGTTGAATGAGGTAATTGCCCTGCGCGCTGGCGGAGACAACGCTCACGACCAGTGCAAACAGGACCTGCACGATCATCGTCAATTTCATCTTGCGGCCCTCTTCGTTCCTGCTTCTCTGCCTGGTTGCCGCTGTTTTTCGCGGCATTCCGGTCGATGCTTTGCCAAGCGACTATACCATGCTCCGCCAGCAGGCGAGCAATTTGACACCCCTTGCAGGCAACGGCGGCCCAGTGTTGCATAGCGGAACCGGTCGCGGATGTCCGGATTTTCCCGAATTGCGGCCAGGCGGCCAGTGTATCGCCATCTGACGGCCATGCGATCGTCCGCGACTGGGTGTCTCATCGGCCGGTCTTCCGGCGGGGTCCGAATCGTAGCAAACGGCTCTGCCATGTTGTCCGCACCTAAGCTGCGGCGCGAACCGCGCCGTCGAGCGTGACGCGGTTGCGGCCGCGCTCCTTGGACTGGTAAAGCGCGCGGTCGGCCCGATCCAGAATCTCGGACAACTCGTCGCCTCCATTCGGCGGCGAGCCGCTGCCGAGCGCAAGTCCGATCGAGATTGTCTGCGTGACCGGAAGCGCGCCGCGCCGCGCCGTTGCCGGCAACAGGATGGTCGAGGTGCCGACCTCGCGGCGCAGCCGTTCTGCCACGCGCTGCGCCCCGCGCAGGTCCACATCGGGCAGGACGATCAGAAATTCCTCCCCACCGAACCGCGCGACCAGATCGACGCTGCGCAGGTTCATCGAGATGCGTTTCGCGACTGCCTGAAGAATGGCATCGCCGACGCCGTGGCCGTAGCTGTCGTTGACCGTTTTGAAATGGTCGAGATCGACCAGCATCACGGCAAAGCTCCGTTCCGAGACAAGCGCCCGGTCGCGGACGCGTTTGAGGTGGGACATCGCGTAGCGCCTGTTGTAGAGCCCGGTCAGCGGGTCTGTCACCGCCATCTGCAACCCGTCCCGCAGGCGGTCCCGCAGCCGGTCGCCCTGCCGTTTCCGGCGCATCATCGCCTTGAGGCGCAGGGCCAGTTCGTCAAAACCCAGCGGCAGGGTGACGAGATCCGAGGCGCCCAGATCGAGCGCCATCGCCGCCGATGGCTGATCGTCGGGGGCGACGGTCACGATGATGCCCGCGTGACGGGTCTCGGGGCGCGAGCGCAGTTCCGAAAGCAGAAGCAGACCGCTGCGCGCATCGCCCGGCTCGGAGGTAAGGATGAAAAGATCCGGCACCGCAGTTCCCGGGCTCAACGCCCCGGCGCGGTCGCGTATTTCGATCCGGTCCCGGATCCGGCTGCGTAGCCGCTCCCGCCACTGCCGGGCCCGTTCCATGTCTTGCGCGATCAGGCAGATGCGGCCGGCGGGTGAGAAATCCGCCGCCGGTTCGGCAAAGCCGAGCGCCTGACTCGTGCCTTCGCGAAGGGCCAGTTCGGCGGCGATATCCCGCGCACGCAACAGCGATCTGATGCGCGCCAGCAGCACCATGTCATCGAGCGGCGCGGACAGGAATTCGTCGGCGCCGGCGGTCAGGGCCGACAGCTTGGCTTCGGTATCGTTCTGCCGGGCAAGAATGACGATGGGGATTTCCGAGGTGCGCGGATCGGCCCGCAGGCGCCGGCATATTCCGAATCCGCCGGATTCCGCCGTTTTTCCGTCAACCAGAACGATGTCCGGCCGGTCGCATCGGGCCAGGTTCAGCGCCTTGTCCCCGTTTTCGGCATGCAGAACGTCGTAGAATGCGCCGGACAGCTTCTGCGCCAGCACCGTCCGATTGGCGGCGATGTCGTCAACCAGCAATATGCGACCCGGCATGGGCCAATCTCCTGTTCCGGCGGCCAAGGGCTCTTGTCGCTCGCATCATTTGTTGTGATTGGTTAACCAAACCTTGCTCGAATCTGCCGGGAGCCATCATGCAGCGGGAAAATGCCGAAACGCTCGCGATTCGCGCGCTTGCCTGGCTCGTCGGCAACGACGAGCTTCTGCCGCTGTTCCTCGGATCGACCGGGGCGACAGCGGCAGATCTCCGGACCCGCGCCGACGATCCGGAGTTTCTCGGCTCGGTTCTCGAATTCCTGACGATGGACGATGCCTGGATCGCGGCATTTTGCGAGGCGGAGCGCATCGACTATGCGCTGCCGCTTGCCGCGCGTGTCGCGCTCGGCGATGTTGCGCCTGACTGGACCTGAGGGAAGGAAATCGTGGGACGATATCGCGGATTGCTTTTCGACAAGGACGGCACGCTTTTCGACTTTCAGAAGATGTGGGGCGGCTGGACATCGGATTTCCTGCTCGATCTCGCCGGCGGCGATACGCGGCTGGCCGATGAGCTTGCCGGCGCCATCCGGCTCGACCGGGCGCAGCGGCGCTATCATCCCGACAGCCCGGTGATCGCAGGAACCAGCCAGGTGGCGCTCGACGCGCTGCTGCCGAAGCTTCCGGGCATGGCGCGCGACGATCTGGCGGCGCGAATGTCCGCCAACGCGCGCGCGGTGCCGCCGGTCGAGGCGGTGCCGCTCCGGCCGCTTCTCAGGCGGCTGGGGGAGGCCGGGTATATCCGGGGGCTGGCGACCAACGACGACGAATCTGTCGCCCGGACACAACTCGGCCGTGTGGGTGTGCTCGATCTTTTCGATTTTGTCGCCGGTTCCGACAGCGGATACGGCGCCAAGCCGGCGCCGGGGCAATGCACCGCCTTTGCCGAGGCGCAGGGGCTGGCCGCAGACGAGGTGGTGATGATCGGCGACAGCACCCACGATCTGTTCGCAGCGCGGTCGGCCGGCATGGTGCCGGTTGCGGTGCTTACCGGCACCGCCACCGCCGGCGATCTTGCCCCCCACAGCGCGGCGGTTCTTGCCGATATCGGTGAACTGCCGGCCTGGCTCGGGCTCGACTGACGCCCGGCCGCGGCTTCGCCGGTCGATTGCGACATCGGTCGTCGCATTCCGGCACTCGTTCCCGGTGGCAGCCTTGGCATTCTGAGACAACAGCAGGAGTTGCCCATGAACGAAGCCAGTGATCCCGACCGCAAGGACAGTGCAGATACCCCGCCGCGCCGGCGCCGGGGAGGGGGAAGGTCCGGAAATGCGCGCCGTCAGGGGCACGAGGTCATCCGGCAGATGCCATGGCGGCTGCCGGAAAATACCGACCGGCCGACGGAGCCGCTCGACGAGGCGGGTATTCTTGCCATTCACGACGGGGCGATGCGCGTTCTCGAGGAGGTGGGAATCGAGTTCCTGAACGACGAGGCGCGCGACCTGTTCCGTCAGGCGGGGTGCCTCGTCGAGGGAACCAACGTGCGCATGGGGCGCGACTGGGTGATGGAAATGCTGGGCCGGGCGCCGGCAAGCTTCACCCTCACGCCGCGAAACCCCGACCGGCAGATCACCGTGGGCGGCCGGACGATCCTGTTCGGGAATGTCTCGTCTCCGCCCAACTACTGGGACATGGAAACCGGCAAGGTTCCCGGCACCCGCAGGCATTGCGCCGATCTGCTGAAGCTGACCCAGTATTTCAACTGCATGCATTTCGCCGGCGGCTATCCTGTCGAGCCGGTGGATATCCATCCGGCTGTACGGCATCTCGACGTGCTGCACGACAAGCTGGTTCTGACCGACAAGGTGGTGCACGCCTATTCGCTCGGCCCCGAGCGGGTCGAGGACGTGATGGAGATGGTGCGCATCGCGGGCGGGCTGAGCGACGAGGAATTTGCCGCCACCCCGCGCATGTACACCAACATCAACTCGACCTCGCCGCTCAAGCACGACTGGCCGATGATCGACGGCTGCCTGCGGCTGATCCGGCGCGGGCAGGCGGCCTATGTCACGCCCTTCACGCTGGCGGGGGCGATGGCGCCGGTCACCATGGCCGGGGCGGTGACGCTTTCCATCGCCGAGGCGCTCTCGGCGATCGCCCTGTTCCAATGGGTCGTGCCGGGCTGTCCCTGCGTGCTGGGCACCTTTACCTCCAATGTCGACATGAAATCCGGCGCGCCCGCTTTCGGCACGCCCGAATATATCCGGGCGACCCAGATGACCGGCCAGATGGCGCGGTTCTACGGCCTGCCGCTGCGCGCCAGCGGCTCCTGTGCGGCCAACGTGCCGGACGGGCAGGCGATGTGGGAAACCTCGAATGCGCTCTGGTCGGCAATCCAGTCGGGAACGAACGTCGTTTATCACGCCGCCGGCTGGCTCGAAGGCGGCCTGATCGGCAGCCCGGCGAAATTCGTCATGGATTGCGAGGTGCTGCAACAGATCCAGCGCTATTTCGAACCGGCGCTTACCGCCACGGCGCCGGGGGATATCGCGGTCGATGCCATCGCCGAGGTGGGCTCGGCGGGGCATTTCTTTGGCGCCGCCCACACCCGCGAGCGCTACACCACCGCGTTCTACGAACCGTTCCTGTCGGACTGGCGCAATTACGAGGCGTGGGATCTTGCCGGCGGGGTCTGGACGGCAGAGCGCGCCCATTTCCTGTGGAAGGAAATCGTTGCCAGCTTCGAGCCGCCGCCGCTCGATCCGGCGATCGCCGAGGAACTTGACGCCTTTGTAACCCGGCGCAAGGCCGAGGGCGGGGCGCCGACCGACTTCTAGATCACGTTACGGCAGGCGCGCCCGGCCATTGGTGCTTTGTTAAGCGATGCAAGCCTAGCCTTGCCCGCGAAAGGGCAAGGCATGCACGGGCTCATCAACAACTCCATCCAGTGTTTTCTGCGCGACACCTACGGTCAGCGCGCCTGGGCGGAGATTGCGCTGTTCGCCGGGGTCGGGGTCGAGGGGTTCGAGGCGATGCTCGTCTATGACGAGTCCCAGACGGTCAGGCTCCTCGACGAGGCGGCGCGCATGCTCGACAAGCCGGGCGACATGATCCTCGAGGATCTGGGCACCTATCTGGTCAGCCATCCCAACGCCGAATCGATCCGGCGGCTGCTGCGTTTCGGTGGCGAGGGGTTTTTCGATTTCCTGCAATCGCTCGAAGACCTGCCCGGCCGGGCGCGGCTTGCGGTTGCCGAACTGATTCTGCCCGATCTGGAGCTTCTCGACGGGCCGGACGGGCGGTTCACCATCGTCGTCAGGGGCGGGCATCCCGGTTTTTCCTGTGTGCTGGTCGGCGTGCTGCGGGCGATGGCGGACGATTACGGCGCGCTGGTACTGCTGGATCTGCGCCGTGTCGCGCCCGGACGGCAGGAGATAGACGTCGTTCTGCTCGACACGTCCTTTGCCGAGGGGCGAAGCTTCTGTCTGGCCTGCCCGGCGACCGGTGGCGACGGGGACGAGCGGTGACATCGGGCGACTTCTCGGTTCTTTCGGACGGCTCTCCGTGCGGCAGGGGAGCGTGCAGGACCACGCAATGCGGAACCGCGCTCGGGCTGGAGATCGCCGCGCTCAAAAAGCTCATGCCGATGCATCTCGTCGTATCGATGGAGGGAACGATCCTGCGCGCCGCGCCGACGCTGCGCAAGCTGCGCCCGCGACTGGTCATGGAGGGAACGGGTCTGTTCGATCTCTTCCGGCTCCGCCGGCCGCCCGGTCTTGAGACGGTCCCGGATCTGCTCGGCGCCGATTCGGGGCGGCTGTCGCTCTCGTTCCGCGAGGGCGAGGAGGGTACGTTCAAGGCGGTGATCGTTCCGCTGCCCTGCGGCGCGGGGGCGCTCATCAACCTGTCC
>NZ_JBKEAE010000084.1:0-5559 GCF_047971885.1 Tropicimonas sp.
GGCGTAGTTGAGCGCGTCCGTCTCGTATTACACATGCGCCGTCGAGATCGTGATCCCACGCGCCTTCTCCTCCGGCGCCGCATCGATCTGGTCGTACGCCTTGAAATCCCCGAAATACTTCTTGATCGCCGCCGTCAGCTTCGTCTTCCCGTGGTCAACGTGACCGATCGTGCCAACGTTAACATGCGGTTTCGTACGTTCAAACTTTGCCTTTGCCATGGTGGCCTCCTTGTTCTTTCAGGGATGCGCCCGGCGGCGCACCCGTTGTTCTGGTCTGGCGCTTATGCGTACTTGGCCTGAATCTCTTCCGAGATATTCGACGGCACCGGGTCGTAATGATCGAACTGCATCGTGAACTGGGCCCGGCCCGAGGACATCGAGCGCAGGGTGTTGATGTAGCCGAACATGTTCGCCAGCGGCACGAAGGAACTGATCGCCACCGCGTTGCCGCGTGGCTCCTGCCCGGTCACCTGACCGCGACGCGAGGTCAGATCGCCGATGATGCCGCCGGTGTATTCCTCGGGCGTCACCACCTCGACCTTCATGATCGGCTCGAGCAGCTTGGCGCCGGCCTTCCTGAGGCCTTCACGCATGCACATCCGCGCCGCGATCTCGAAGGCGAGAACGCTGGAGTCGACATCGTGGAACTTGCCGTCGATCAGCGCAACCTTGAAGTCGATCACCGGGAAGCCGGCGAGCGGACCGGAATCCATGACCGACTTGATGCCCTTCTCGACACCGGGAACGTATTCCTTGGGCACCGCGCCGCCAACAATGCGGGATTCGAAGGAATAGCCTTCGCCCGGCTCGGTCGGTGCGATGACCAGCTTGACCTTGGCGAACTGCCCCGACCCGCCCGACTGCTTCTTGTGCGTGTAGGAGTGGGTGACCTCGTGGCCGATGGTCTCGCGATAGGCCACCTGCGGCGCGCCGATATTGGCCTCGACCTTGAACTCGCGCTTCAGCCGGTCGACCAGGATGTCGAGGTGAAGCTCGCCCATGCCCTTCATGATCGTCTGGCCCGATTCCTGATCGGTCTCGACCCGGAACGACGGATCTTCGGCGGCAAGCCGCGCCAGACCGGCGGACATCTTCTCCTGGTCGGCCTTGGTTCTGGGCTCGACGGCGATCTCGATTACCGGGTCGGGGAAGGTCATGGTTTCGAGAACCACCGGCGCGTTGACCGCGCAGAGCGTGTCGCCCGTGGTGGTCTCCTTCAGACCCGCCAGCGCGATGATGTCGCCGGCAAAGGCCTCCTCGATCTCCTCGCGGTTGTTCGAGTGCATCATCATCATCCGGCCGACGCGCTCGCGCTTGCCCTTGGTCGAGTTCAGCATCGAATCGCCCTTCTTGAGAGCGCCCGAGTAGATCCGGGTGAAGGTCAGCGAACCAACGAACGGGTCGTTCATGATCTTGAACGCCAGCGCGGCAAAGGGCTGACTGTCGTCGGCCGACCGCCTGATGTCGCGGACTTCCTCTTCGTCGCCCGGCGCGAAACCCATGTAGGCCGGCACGTCGAGCGGGCTGGGAAGATAGTCGATCACCGCGTTGAGCAGCGGCTGAACGCCCTTGTTCTTGAACGCCGAACCGGCTGTCACCGGCACGAAGGTCAGCGACAGCGTGCCCTTGCGGATCAGCTTGTGCAGCGTGTCGACATCGGGCTCCTCGCCTTCGAGGTAGGCCTCCATCGCCGCGTCGTCCATTTCGACGGCCAGTTCGATCAGCTTGCCGCGCCACTCGTCGGCGAGATCCTTCAACTCGTCGCGAATCGGCTGGCGGATCCACGAGGCGCCCAGGTCCTCGCCCTGCCAGACCCATTCTTCCATGGTGACCAGATCGACGATGCCTTCCAGCTTGTCCTCGGCCCCGATCGGCAGTGCGATCGGCGCCGGTATCGCCCCGGTGCGGCTTTCGATCATGCGGACGCAGTTGAAAAAGTCGGCGCCGATCTTGTCCATCTTGTTGACGAAGACGATGCGCGGAACCTTGTAGCGATCAGCCTGGCGCCAGACGGTTTCGGTCTGCGGCTCGACACCGGCGTTGGCGTCGAGCAGGCACACCGCGCCATCGAGCACGGCCAGCGACCGCTCGACCTCGATGGTGAAATCGACGTGGCCGGGGGTGTCGATGATGTTGAAGCGGTACTTCGTATCGGACGTGCCTTCGGCGGTCGGGTCTTCCTGACGCTGCCAGAAGGTGGTCGTCGCCGCCGAGGTGATGGTGATGCCGCGCTCCTGCTCCTGCTCCATCCAGTCCATCGTCGCGGCGCCGTCATGGACTTCGCCTAGCTTGTGGGACTTGCCGGTGTAGTAGAGGATGCGTTCGGTCGTGGTGGTCTTGCCGGCATCGATGTGGGCCATGATGCCGAAGTTCCGATATCTCTGAAGAGGATATTCGCGGGCCATGAAAGGGTCCTCAGGCGTGAATTTGCATTACCAGCGGTAGTGGCTGAACGCCTTGTTGGCGTCGGCCATCTTGTGGGTGTCTTCGCGCTTCTTGACCGCGGTTCCGCGGGAGTTCACGGCGTCGATCAGTTCGCCCGCCAGGCGCTCTTCCATCGTGTTCTCGTTGCGCTTGCGGCTGGCGTCGATCAGCCAGCGGATCGCCAGGGCCTCGCGGCGCTCGGTACGAACCTCGACGGGCACCTGATAGGTTGCACCACCGACACGGCGCGACCGCACCTCGACCGAAGGCATCACATTGGCGAGCGCTTCGGTGAACACCTCGATCGGGGAGCGCTTCAGCTTGCCCTCGACCCGGTCGAGCGCGCTGTAGACGATCCGCTCGGCGACCGACTTCTTGCCGTCGGTCATCAGGTTGTTCATGAACTTGGTCAGCACCACGTCGCCGTATTTGGCGTCGGGCAGAACTTCGCGCTTTTCAGCGGCGTGACGGCGGGACATGTCGGAATCCTCTTATTTCGGACGCTTGGCGCCGTATTTCGAGCGGCGTTGCTTGCGGTCTTTGACGCCCTGGGTGTCCAGAACGCCGCGCACGATGTGGTACCGCACACCGGGAAGGTCCTTCACGCGACCGCCGCGGATCAGCACCACCGAGTGCTCCTGCAGGTTGTGGCTCTCGCCGGGGATGTAGCTGATGACCTCGAAGCCATTGGTCAGACGAACCTTGGCCACCTTCCGCATGGCCGAGTTCGGCTTTTTCGGTGTGGTGGTATAGACGCGCGTGCACACGCCGCGCTTCTGCGGGCAGTTCTCGAGGTGCTGCGACTTGGATCGTTTCACTTTGGGCTGCCGCGGTTTGCGGATCAGCTGTTGGATCGTCGGCATTCCGGTTCCCCAGTCTAGCTTTCTTGTTCTTCTCGCGCGTACCGCGAGGGGTGTTCACAGGCATGCGCCTTGCGCGTCCGCAAAGCGCGAAAAACCGCTGGCGTTTCCTCGTACGCGGAAACGACGCGGGTGGAATTCCAGAGGATCGGGGCGCTCGCCCGGATCGTGACCACTTCAGTTCTGTAGGGCCGGCCGGACGGACTCCCCGCGACCGAGTGGGCGTCACCTAGTGAGAATCACCGGTCTTGTCAACACAAGCTTGCCCGCCTTCCCGCAAGCGGGCCAACCGCTCTGCCTCGGACGCAAGCCTGCTTTCCCGGTGCAGGCTGAACACACCGGTTGCAACCACGATCCCGGCCCCCAGCAACGTCAGCATGTCCGGCCATTCGCCGAAAACGGCAAACCCCATCAGCAGCGCCCAGAGCATCGAAAGATAGCGGAACGGCGAGACAAAGGCGATTTCCCCCACCCGCATGGTCAGGATCGAAAACAGCATGCCGCCGATGATCGCGACCGACGCCCCCAGCAGCGCAAGCCCGCCGTGCAGCGAGACCGGCTGCCACGGCTGCGCCAGCATGCCCGCCGCGCCGAAGGCAAGCACCCCAAGCGACGAGGCGAGCGCGACGCCCATCGAGGAAGTCTCGATCGAAACGCCCCGGGCGGCGAGATCGCGTATGGTGACGCAGATCACCGCGATCACCGCATAGGCCGAATAGAGCGAGAATCCGGACGCCCCGGGCCGGACGATCAGCATCACGCCGGCGAACCCGACCAGAATCGCCGACAGGCGCCGCCAGCCGATCTTCTCGCCGAAGACCAGCGATCCGGCAAGTGTCACCGTCAGCGGCAGGGCCTGCATGATCGCGGCCGCATTCGCCAGCGGCATGTGAAACAGCGCCGTTATCAGGAAATACGACGCGCCGATTTCCGCCAGCGTCCTGACCAGCACCATCGCCCTGTCGCGCCGCGCCACGCCGAACCGGTGCATCCCCAGCGCGGCGGCCAGCGCGATCATCAGCGCCGTCGCCGCAACGCCCCGGATCAACAGCGCCTGGTAGAGCGACATCTCGCCCGCGACCAGCTTGATCAGCGTGTCGTTCAGCACATAGCAGGCCGCCGAAGCGGCCATGAAGAATGCGCCGCGCGCGTTGGGGGACAAGGGGAACCTCCGGAACAACCACAGGCGCGATGATGCAATGCCGGACGAGAGTCAAACCCTTTCCCCTCCGGTGGGGGCCTGTTCCGGGGAAACGCACGATGGGCCAATAGGCAGGTTCAGCGGGCCACGGCGGCCCCGAAAGGGCTGGCTATATCCAGCGTTCCCTGACGGCGCCACAATGTGCTGTAGTCGGGCACGGCCCAATCCGACACAACGGGCCGCAGCAGGCTTTCGACAAACACGACCATTCGGCGCAAAACGCGCCATCGGCACCATTTTACCTCGGAGGAGCCGGAGTCGTGCCTCTACCGCGTGAACTTCTTGTACTTCACCCGCTTCGGCTCGACCGAATCCGGGCCGAGCCGGCGGATTTTGTCTTCCTCGTAGGCCTCGAAATTGCCCTCGAACCACTCGGCGTGGGCGTCGCCCTCGAAGGCGAGGATGTGGGTGCAGAGGCGGTCGAGGAAGAAGCGGTCGTGCGAGATGATCACCGCGCAGCCGGCGAAATCCTCCAGCGCATCCTCCAGCGCGCGCAGCGTCTCCACGTCCAGGTCGTTGGTCGGCTCGTCCAGAAGCAGCACATTGCCGCCTTCCTTGAGCAGTTTCGCCATATGCACGCGGTTGCGCTCACCGCCCGAGAGCAGGCCGACCTTCTTCTGCTGATCGCCTCCCTTGAAGTTGAAGGCACCGCAATAGGCGCGCGAGTTGATCTGTGCATCGCCCAGTTCGATCAACTCGCCGCCGCCCGAGATCTCCTCCCAGACGGTCTTGTTCGCATCGAGCGCGTCGCGGGACTGGTCGACATAGGCGAGTTGCACCGTATCGCCGAGCGCGATGGTACCGGAATCGGGCGCCTCCTGCCCGGTCAGCATGCGGAAAAGCGTCGATTTGCCGGCACCGTTGGGGCCGATGACGCCGACAATGCCGCCCGGCGGCAGCGCGAAGGAAAGCCCCTCGATCAACTGTTTGTCGCCGTAGTGCTTCGAAAGCCCCTCCACCTCGATCACCTTGCCGCCAAGGCGGGGCCCGTGCGGGATGATGATCTGCGCCTTGCCGACCTTCTCGCGCTCGCTCTGCGAGGCCATCTCCTCATAGGCCGCGATCCGCGCCTTG
>NZ_JBKEAE010000112.1:0-3136 GCF_047971885.1 Tropicimonas sp.
TGCCGATGATGCCGCCCTGGGTGACGATCTGATCGCCCCGGCGCAGTTCCGACACCATCTTCTGATGCGCCTTGAGCTTCTTCTGCTGCGGCCGGATCAGCAGGAAATACATGATGGCGAAAATCAGGATCAGCGGCATGAACTGCATGATGGCGCTTCCGCCGCCACCGGCGGCCTGCGCATAGGCGGGAGATACGAACATGGATTACCCCTCGATTGGTCGGGGGCATGCCCCCTGACGATTGGCGGGCAACCTATGTGCGCCGGGCGCCAATGGCAAGGTGAAGCGGCGCTGCATCGCATGCAGCCTCATTGCCGGCACGCCGGACCCGGACGATGGTGGCGAATGGGCCCGACAGGCATCGTCGCTGCACGAGAGTCTGCCATGTACGGGAAAGCCGCGACCCTGACTCGCATGGGCGTACCGCATTGCCGAAAACTGGCGATGGCCCCGCCGCGCCAATGGGCGAATCTTGCCAAGCATGGTGGACCGGGGAATAAAGGCGCTTTCGTCTGCATGGGGCCTCGTGATTGGCATGATGATTGTTGCTTCTTCGACCGGGAATCTCACGCGAACAGCCTTCCGAGGCATTATCGGTGCCGTGCTTGTCGTCATCGCGTCCGTCGCCGCCGCGCCCGCGCAGCAGCCCGACATGCTGCCCGCCGATGCGCAGGCGGCATGGAACGCCATCGGGCGGGTCAATGTGGCGGGGCTCAGGGCGCGGTCGATGTGTACCGGCACGCTGGTGGCGCCAGATCTGGTGCTGACGGCGGCGCATTGCCTGTTCCGGGCCGACGGCAACATGGCGCGGGCCGGGGATGTGCATTTCGTCGCCGGCTGGCGCGGTGGCGAATATGTCGCCCATCGCACCGGAGCCGAGATTCTGCCGCATCCCGGTTACGACCCCGCCCTGCCGTCGCTCGCCTCGCAGGTGGCCTATGATTCGGCCTTCGTGCTGCTGGAAAGCCCGGTCGGGGCCGAAACCGTCTCGCCGCTGCCTCTGGCCGCCCTGCCCGAGGACGCATTCGACGTCGATCTCATCGGATACCGCCGCGACCGGCCGCATGCGCCCTCGCGTCAACCGGATTGCACCGTGGTCTGGCGCGATGCGGGGCGGCTTGGGCTCGATTGCCCGGTGATCCAGGGTGCTTCGGGCGGACCGGTACTGTGGAACGGGCCCGACGGCTGGCGGGTGGTCGGTCTGGTTTCGGCCTCGGCCAGCGGATCACCGCCGGTCCGCTCGCTCGCCGCCATTCCCCATGCCGCCCCGGACAGGCCGCCCGCCTTCTAGCGCTTGCCCCTTCCCTCCCGCGCCGGTTTGCGGCAAGACGCGGCGCAGGACCCATGGCCAGGGAGAGACCGATGCACGACATACGCTTCATCCGCGAAAACCCGGACGCATTCGATGCCGGCATGGCGCGGCTTGGCGTTTCGCCGGTCTCGGCCCGGATCCTTGCCATCGACAGCACCCGCCGCGAGAAAATCGCCGCAGCCGAGGCAGCACAGGCCATGCGCAACGCGGCCTCGAAACAGGTCGGTGCCGCCCGGGCACGCGGCGACGAGGCCGAATTCGAACGCCTGCGCGATCTGGTCGCCGGCAAGAAAGACGAGATCGCGGTACTGGAAGAACAGGCCAAGGCCGAGGATTTCCGCCTGAACGAATTGCTGTCCACCCTGCCCAACCTGCCGCTTGACGATGTGCCGGACGGCGCGGACGAAACCGGCAATGTTGAAATACGCCGCTGGGGCGCCCCGCGCGCCTTCGATTTTCAACCCAGGGAGCATTTCGATCTGGCCGCCGTTCAGCCGGGTATGGATTTCGCGACCGCCGCGAAACTTTCGGGCGCGCGCTTCGTGTTGCTGTCGGGGGCTGTGGCGCGCGTTCACCGGGCGCTGGCGCAGTTCATGCTCGACACCCACACCGCCGAACATGGCCTGACCGAGGTCAACGGCCCGGTTCTGGTGCGCGAGGAGGCGATGTTCGGCACCGGCCAGTTGCCGAAATTCGGCGAGGAAAGCTATCTGCTGCGCGAGGGGCTGTGGCTGATCCCCACATCAGAGGTGACGCTGACCAACACCGTCAGCGACACCATTGTCGAGGAAAGCTGCCTGCCACGCCGCTACACCGCGCATTCGCTGTGCTTCCGCTCCGAGGCGGGCAGTGCCGGCAAGGATACCGCCGGCATGCTGCGCCAGCACCAGTTCGAAAAGGTCGAGATGGTCTCGATCACCCATCCCGATGCCAGTCTGGACGAGCATGCGCGCATGACGCGTTGCGCCGAGAACATCCTCGAACGTCTCGGCCTGCCTTATCGCACCGTTGTTTTGTGCACCGGCGACATGGGCTTTGGCGCGCGCAAGACCCACGACATCGAGGTCTGGCTGCCCGGCCAGAACAGCTATCGCGAGATCTCGTCCGTCTCGGTCTGCGGCGATTTTCAGGCGCGGCGGATGAACGCCCGCTTCCGCCCCGAAGGTGGCGGAAAGCCCGAGTTCGTGCACACGCTGAACGGCTCGGGCCTCGCTGTCGGCCGCTGCCTGATCGCGGTGCTGGAGAACGGCCAGCAGGCCGATGGCTCTGTCGACCTGCCCGATGCGCTGCACCCGTGGCTGGGTGGCAAAACCCGCATCGACGCGGCGGGAATACTGGTTTAGACGCGCACTCGCCGGTACCGTAAACGGGTGCGTTCCATGGGTATGGAAGCCGTTTTCCGGGTCCACGACATCGGGCGGCGCAGATCGCCGACCGATCTGGGGCGCAACATTGAAATCCCTGACAATCGACCTGACAACCCACATCAATCTCGATAATCGCACCGAGCGGCACGCTTGCGGAACGCGCGGCGAAGTCATGACTTGCGTAACGGCGGATGCCGCCCTGCGGGACATGATGGAGATGGCAGGAATGCGTAACGGCGTTTGTCTGGCGGCCATGCTGGTCTTTGCCGCAATTCGGGTCGGCACTGAGACGGCCGTTGCCGACAGCGACGGAAGCGGCGGCTATTCGTTCGATGAACTTCGGGTCGCCTGTCCGGAACCGAGCAAAGACCTGTTCGACGAGATCGACTACGACGCGAGCGGCGCGGTCAGCCCCGGGGAACTCACCGATGCACAGGAACTGGAAATCCTGCCGGG
>NZ_JBKEAE010000168.1:0-10398 GCF_047971885.1 Tropicimonas sp.
CCTCCGGCCCCTGTGCCAAGCCCCCCGCATTCGCGCTCGACGCCCTGAAAGACGCCGCCCTTGGCCGGTCGCATCGCGCCGCCATCGGCAAGGCGAAGCTCAAGGCGGCCATAGAGCGCACGCGCGAAATTCTCGGCGTTCCCGACGATTATCGTATCGGTATCGTGCCCGCATCGGATACCGGCGCGGTCGAGATGGCGATGTGGTCGCTGCTGGGCGCCCGTCCGGTCGAGATGCTGGCCTGGGAAAGCTTCGGTTCCGGCTGGGTGACCGATGCGGTCAGGCAGCTTGGGCTGGACGCGACCGTCAGGACTGCCGGCTACGGCGAGATCGTCGATTTCGCGTCGGTCGATTTCGATCGCGATGTTGTCTTCACCTGGAACGGAACCACATCGGGCGTGCGCGTGCCGGATGGTGATGCGATCCCGGCGGATCGCGCCGGGCTGACCATCTGCGACGCCACCTCGGCGGCTTTCGCCGTCGATCTGCCGTGGGAAAAGCTCGATGTGACGACCTTCTCCTGGCAGAAGGTGCTGGGCGGCGAGGCGGCGCATGGCATGCTGATCCTCGGCCCGCGCGCTGTCGAACGGCTGGAAAGCCATACCCCCGCCTGGCCATTGCCCAAGATCTTCCGCCTGACCAAGGGCGGCAAGCTGATCGAGGGAATTTTCCGCGGCGAGACGATCAATACCCCCTCGATGCTGGCGGTCGAGGATTACCTTGTCGCGCTCGACTGGGCGAAGTCCATCGGCGGGCTGCCGGCGCTGATCGCGCGCGCCGATGCCAACACCGCCGTCATCGGCGGGTTCGTGGCCGAAAACGACTGGATTGACTTTCTGGCGGCCGATCCGGCGATCCGTTCGAATACCTCGGTCTGCCTGCGGTTCACCGACCCTCGGATCAGGGACGGCGCGTCCTTCGCCAAGGCGGTGGCGAAGCGGCTCGATGCCGAAGGCGTGGCCTACGATATCGGCGCTTACCGCGATGCGCCGCCGGGTCTGCGCATCTGGTGTGGCGCCACGGTCGAAACGTCGGATATCGAGGCGCTCGTGCCGTGGCTCGTCTGGGCCTTCGAGCAGGAGATTGCGACCCAGGCCGTCGACGCCTGATTTTCCCGAAACAGCATTCCGTCCGGGGGCAGATGCCCCCGGTTCGTCCCATCGACAAAGGAGCGCCAGCCATGGCCCCCAAGGTTCTCGTTTCCGACAAGCTCAGCGAAACCGCCGTCCAGATTTTCCGCGACAACGATATCGAGGTCGATTTCCTGCCCAACCTGGGCAAGGAGCCGGAAAACCTGCTCGAACTGATCCACAACTACGATGGCCTCGCCATCCGCTCGGCCACCAAGGTCACCGAGAAGATTCTGGAGCGCGCGACCAGCCTCAAGGTGATCGGCCGTGCCGGCATCGGTGTCGACAATGTCGATATCCCCGCCGCATCGAAGCGGGGGGTGATCGTGATGAACACGCCCTACGGCAACATGATCACCACGGCAGAACACGCCATCGCGCTGATGTTCGCGGTTGCCCGGCAGATACCCGAAGCCTCGGTTTCGACCCATGCCGGCAAGTGGGAGAAATCCAGGTTCATGGGGGTCGAACTGACCGGCAAGACGCTGGGTGTGATCGGGGCGGGCAATATCGGCGGCATCGTCTGCGACCGCGCGGTCGGGCTGAAGATGAAGGTTCTGGCCTACGATCCCTTCCTGTCGGACGACCGTGCGGCCAGGCTCGGCGTGACCAAGGTGGAACTGGACGAGTTGCTGAAACGCTCGGATTTCATCACCCTGCATGTGCCGCTGACCGACAAGACGCGCAATATACTGAGCCGCGAGAACCTCGGCAAGACGAAGAACGGCGTGCGGATCATCAACTGCGCCCGCGGCGGTCTGGTCGATGAGGAAGCGCTGGCCGAACTGCTGAAATCCGGCCATGTCGCCGGTGCGGCCTTCGATGTCTTCGCCAGGGAACCGGCAACCGCGAACCCGCTGTTCGGCCTGTCGAACGTGGTTGTCACGCCGCATCTCGGTGCCTCGACCACCGAGGCGCAGGAGAACGTGGCGCTTCAGGTTGCCCAGCAGATGGCGGCCTATCTGAACACAGGCGCGGTCGAGAATGCGCTGAACATGCCCTCGGTCACCGCCGAGGAGGCCCGGGTCATGTCGCCGTGGCTGAAGCTGTCGGAGCACCTCGGCGCCTTCATCGGGCAGATGACGGACGAGCCGATCAAGGCAATCAACATCCTCTACGACGGCAGGGTGTCGCAGATGAACCTCGATGCGCTCGGCTGCGCGGCCATCGCCGGGGTGATGAAGGCCTCGAACCCGGATGTGAACCTCGTTTCGGCGCCGGTTCAGGCGGTCGAGCGCGGCATCCAGATCTCGCGCACAACACAGGCCAAATCGGGCGTCTTCGACGGGTTCATCAAGCTGACGGTGGTGACGGATACCCGCGAGCGTTCGATTGCCGGCACGGTATTTTCGGACGGCAAGCCGCGCTTCATTCAGATCAAGGGCATCAATATCGATGCAGAGATCGGCGCGCACATGCTCTACACCACCAACGAGGACGTACCGGGGATCATCGGCGCGCTTGGCCGGACGATGGGAACGAACGGTGTCAACATCGCCAATTTCACCCTCGGGCGGAGCGGGCCGGGCAAGGCGGCCATTGCGCTGCTTTATGTCGACGAACCGGTGGCGCCCGGGGTGATCGCCGAACTCAAGGCAACAGGATTGTTCCAGAACGTCAGTCCGCTTCAGTTCAACGTCGCCTGATGTGTCGCGGGTAGAAGCCGTTCGGGCGCCCCGTTCCGGGGCGTCCGCTTTTTTTGATTATCATCTTGTGTAGAGTCTGTTCATGCGAAGTTATGCGATCGGCGATATCCATGGTCAGCTTGGCCGGCTGAAAGAGGCTCACGACCGGATCGCCACCGACAAGGCGCGTTGCGGCGATCCCGACGCGCCGGTGCTGCATCTGGGAGATCTGGTTGACCGGGGGCCGGATGCGCGCGGTGTCATCGACTATCTGCTTGCCCGTGCCCGGGCCGGCGAACACGATATCGTGCTTCTGGGAAACCACGACCAGATGATGCGGGATTTTCTGGTTCCGCAGCGGTGGTACGCACGCGGCGACCAGACGGGCCGCTGGCTCCAGCCCGGCATCGGCGGGCGCGAAACGTTGCGCTCTTACGGGGTGGACGTGTCGCTGGCGCGCCGGAGCAGGGCCATACGCAAGGATGCACTCGAAGCGGTTCCGCAATCGCACCGGGCATTCCTGTGCCGCCGGCCGACGTCGCATTTTGTGGGCGAGGTGTTTTTCTGTCATGCCGGCGTCCGTCCGGGCGTCGCGCTGAACCGGCAGGAGGAGCGCGATCTGCTGTGGATTCGCGATGAGTTTCTGTTCGACACCGGCGATCACGGTGCGCTGATCGTGCACGGCCACACCCCGGTCGAGGCGGTCACCCATTACGGAAACCGCCTCAACATCGATACCGGCGCCGGCTATGACGGGCCGCTTTCGGCCGTGGTGATCGAAGGGCGGGAGGTCTGGTTGCTGACCGGTTCGGGGCGCCTGCCTGTCGCGCCGGGCGCTCTCGCTCCGTTCTGACTGCGCCTCTGACTGCGCCGATTTTCGGGCTCGACCCCGGGCCGGCACCGTGCTGCCATGCGCCTTCACCGGGGCAAGTTGCCGCCGGGCGCCGGACAGGGAGAGCGAAATGCCGATATGGACCGAAACCTGGCAGTTCTGGGCGGCAATGGCCGCTGTCTTTGCCGCGTTCACCGCAATCTTCGCCAAGGTCGGTGTCGATGAGTTGAACCCCGATGTGGCGACCTTTCTCCGCACGCTGGTGGTGGCGGTCGTTCTGGGACTTGTCCTTGCCGCCACGCGCCGGTTCGAGGTGCCGGACCGGATCCCGGTCCGGGGCGCGGGGTTTCTGATCCTGTCGGGTCTGGCGACCGGGGCGTCATGGATCTGCTATTTCCGTGCCCTCAAGCTTGGCAATGCATCGCAGGTTGTGCCCGTGGACAAGCTGAGCGTGGTTCTGGTGGCGATCTTCGGCGCGCTTTTTCTGGGCGAGCATCTTTCGGCGTCTTCGTGGCTCGGTGTCGCGCTCATCGCCTCGGGTGCCATTCTGGTCGCACTGGGTTAGGTGCGAAACTGCACACTTATGCCGCGCAGCTATCCACCGTTCGGCACTATGCGGATTGCACCGGTATGATATACCATAGCGGCGATCGGCGTGGGACGAGTACGGGGAGGGAGCGATGGAACTGCGTTTCGACGGCAAGACGATCATCGTTACTGGCGGGGGATCGGGGATAGGCGCGGCAACGGCGGCGGAACTGGGTGAAAGCGGGGCCATCGTGATCGTCGCCGATCTCGATCTGGCGCATGCGGAACAGGTCGCCCGTTCCATCACCGCGAAGGGCGGCACGGCCCATGCGGTAGCGGTGGATGTGGCGAAGGCCGACGACGTCGGCGCAATGGTGGATTTCGCGGTCGAAAAGGGTGGCGCGCTTTACGGCATCGTCAACAATGCCGGAATCGGCGGCCCTTCGGCACCGACCGGCAGCTATGACCTCGACGGCTGGCAGAAGGTGATCGGCATCAACCTGTCCGGCGTTTTCTACGGCATGCGCTTTGCCATTCCGGCGATCGAGAAATCCGGTGGCGGGGCGGTGGTCAACGTGGCGTCGATTCTCGGCTCGGTCGGGTTCGCCAATTCGACGGCCTATGTCAGCGCCAAGCACGGCGTGGTGGGCGCGACCAGGAACGCGGCGCTCGAACATGCGGGCGGCGGTGTGCGGGTCAATTCGGTCGGGCCGGGCTTCATCCTGACCCCGCTGGTCGAAAGCTCGCAGGACGAGGCGACGCTGAAATTTCTCGAAGGCAAGCATGCGCTGAACCGGCTCGGGCGCCCCGAGGAGGTGGCGGCGCTTATCGTTTTCCTGCTGTCGGACCGCGCCAGCTTCATCACCGGATCCTATCACCTGGTCGACGGCGGCTATACCGCGCAGTAACGGCGCGGCAAGCGCAGGGCACGGCCGGGCGGTAAACGCTCAGGTCCAGTCCAGCACGACCTTGCCGGAAGATCCGCCGCGCATGGTTTCGAACCCCTCGCGGAATGCGTCGGCCGTGAAGCGGTGGGTAATGACCTTGCGGATATCGAGCCCGTTCTGCAGCATGGCGATCATCTTGTACCAGGTCTCGAATATCTCGCGCCCGTAGACGCCCTTGATGGTGATCGCCTTGAAGACGATGCGCGACCAGTCCACCGGGGATTTTCCCGGCGGAATGCCGAGCAGCGCGATCCGCCCGCCCATGACCAGTGCCTCGACCATCTGGTCGAGCGCCGCCTGGCTGCCCGACATCTCGAGCCCGATATCGAAGCCCTGCGACATGCCGAGCGCATGAACGACATCGCGCAGGTCCTCGCTCGCCACGTTGACGGCCCGGACATCGGCCACCGCGGCCGCCAACGCCAGACGGTCGGGGTTGATATCGGTGATTACAACGTGCCGGGCGCCGACATGCCGGGCAACCGCGGCCGCCATGATGCCGATCGGGCCGGCGCCGGTGACCAGCACATCCTCGCCCACCAGATCGAAGCTGAGCGCGGTGTGCACCGCGTTTCCGAGCGGATCGAGGATGGCGCCGATCTCGTCGTCGATCTGTTCGGGCAGGGGCACCACATTGAAGGCAGGAAGGCGCAGGTATTCGGCAAAGGCACCCGGCACGTTCACGCCGACCCCGCGCGTTTCGGGATCGAGGTGGAATTTTCCGGCGCGGACCTGCCGCGAATGGTGTCCGATCAGGTGCCCTTCGCCCGAACAGCGCTGGCCTACATGCAGGTCCTCGACCCGGCGGCCGATCTCGACGATCTCGCCGGCGAATTCGTGGCCGGTGACCAGCGGCACCGGCACGGTGCGGCTCGCCCAGTCGTCCCAGTTCCAGATATGGATATCGGTGCCGCAGATGCCGGTCTTGCGCACCCGGATCAGCACGTCGTCCGGGCCGATCTCGGGGACCGGCACGCGTTCCATCCACAGGCCCGGCTCGGGCCGCGCCTTGACCAGTGCCTTCATCCCGTTCGTCATGCCAGTACTCCCGTCTCGCGCCCGGCCCGGCCGAAGGCTTCGAGCGCGCGGTCGAGGTCCGCGCGCGTCAGGGCGGCGTTCATCTGCGTCCGGATGCGCGCGGCTCCCCGTGGCACCACCGGAAAGAAGAACCCGGCCACATAGATCCCGTATTCAAAAAGCCGTGCCGCCATCTCCTGGCTGAGCCTCGCCTCGCCGAGCATTACCGGCACGATCGGGTGCTCGCCCGGCAGCAGATCGAAACCGAGGCTTTCCAGCCCCGCCCGCCAGTAGGCGGCATTGTCGAACAGGCGCGCGCGCAGATCGTCTCCCGCCTCGACGATCCTCAGCGCCTCGAGCCCCGCCGCCACGACCGAGGGTGGCAGCGAATTGGAAAACAGGTAGGGCCGGGCGCGCTGGCGCAGCAGGTCGACCACCGGCTGCGGCCCGGCGACATAGCCGCCGATGGCGCCCCCCAGTGCCTTGCCGAGCGTGCCGGTCAGGATATCGACCTTGCCTTCCACACCGAAATACGCCGGCATTCCGCGCCCTTGCGGCCCCATGAAGCCGGTGGCGTGGCAATCGTCCACCATGACCAGCGCATCGTATCGTTCCGCCAGCGCGGTGATCTCGGTCAGCGGCGCGAGAAACCCGTCCATCGAGAACACGCCGTCGGTTGCGATCATGATGTGCCGTGCCCCGTCGGAGCGTGCCGTGCGAAGCTGCGTCTCCAGTTCGTTCATGTCGGAATTGGCATAGCGATAGCGCCGCGCCTTGCAGAGCCGGATGCCGTCGATGATCGAGGCATGATTGAGCGCGTCCGAGACGATGGCATCCTCGGACCCCAGCAATGGCTCGAACAGCCCGCCGTTGGCGTCGAAGCAGGCTGCGAAGAGAATCGCGTCGTCCTTGCTCAGAAACCGCGCCAGCGCCTGTTCCAGATCGCGGTGCATCGGCTTGGTGCCGCAGATGAAACGGACCGAGGCCATTCCGTATCCGTCGCGGTCGAGCGACGCGCGCGCCGCCGCGACGAGCCGGGGGTGATCGGCCAGCCCGAGATAGTTGTTGGCGCACAGGTTCAGCATCTCGCGCCCTCCAACCTCGATATGCCCGCCCTGCGGCGAGGTGATCGGCCGTTCGCGCTTCGTCAGCCCCTGCGCTTCGATTTCGGCAAGCGTCGCCTTCAGGCTCTGTGCAAACTCGGGCGTCATGGCTCCTCCTCTGGCTGGCACCATATTGGGCAATCGCGACGTGGAATACAGCATCGAATCGCGCGCGCCCAGCGATGGCGGCCTGCCCGGCCTTGCGCTGCGCCGCCGGCGGCGGCCGCACCTGCCGCGAATCGGGTATACAAGGCGCGCCGTCCGGTGTTTCATGCCGCGACTCTAGGTCAGGGTCATCGCAGGGCTGCGGCCAGCTATGTTGTACCAAACGAACGGGAGTGAGAAATGGAAGACATCGTAATATTGGGCGGTGCCCGCACCGCGATCGGTACCTTCGGCGGCGCGCTGGCGGCGGTTCCTCCGATCACGCTGGGCGCGACCGTCGCGCGCGAGGCGATGAGCCGGGCCGGGGTGGAGCCGGGTCAGATCGGCACCGTGGTCTTTGGCCATGTCATCAACACGGAACCGCGCGACATGTATATCAGCCGCGTCGCCTCGATGGATGCCGGCGTTCCGGACAAGGTTCCGGCGATGAACGTCAACCGGCTCTGCGGCTCGGGAGCGCAGGCCATCGTCTCGGCGGCGCAGTCGATCATGCTGGGCGACGCGGAATTTGCGCTGGCCGGCGGCGCCGAAAGCATGAGCCGCGCGCCCTATGCCGTTCCTGCCATCCGCTGGGGTGCCAAGATGGGTGACACCACCGCCGTCGACATGATGGTCGGGGCGCTTTCCTGTCCGTTCGGCACCGGACACATGGGCATCACCGCCGAAAACGTCGCCAGGGAGCATTCGGTCACGCGCGAGGCGCAGGACGCTTTCGCACTCGAAAGCCAGAATCGTGCGGCGGCGGCGATCGCGGATGGCCGGTACGCCAGCCAGATCGTTCCCGTCGAGGTCAAGGTGCGGCGCGAGACCGTCGCCTTCGACACCGACGAGCACCCCAAGGCGACGACGCTCGAGAAACTGGCCAAGCTGCGCCCGGCCTTCAGCAAGGACGGCACGGTCACGGCGGGCAACGCCAGCGGCATCAACGACGGTGCGGGCGCGGTGGTGCTGGCCAGCGCTTCGGCGGCCGAAAAGGCCGGGCTCAAGCCGATGGCGCGGATCCTCGGCTATGCCATCGCCGGTGTCCGCCCCGAGGTGATGGGCATCGGCCCGATCCCGGCGGTCGAACAACTGCTTGCCAGAACCGGGCTGGCCGTTTCGGATTTCGACGTGATCGAATCGAACGAGGCCTTTGCGGCACAGGCGCTGGCCGTTTCCGCCGGGCTTGGGTTCGACGCGGCGAAAACCAACCCGAACGGTGGGGCCATCGCGCTTGGCCATCCGATCGGGGCCACTGGTGCAATCATCACCATCAAGGCGCTCTACGAGCTTGAGCGCATCGGCGGCTCGAAAGCGCTGATCACCATGTGTATCGGCGGCGGGCAGGGCATCGCGCTGGCCATCGAACGGCTCTGAGCCTGAAATCCCGAATCGCAAGGCCCGCGCGGAAATTCCGCCGCGGGCCTTTTCTATACCCGCCCGGTGCCATATCCCGTGCCGGACGTTTTCCGCCGGGAGAAAGAATGGACCTGCGCGCGCTCATGATGGGGCTGGCCTTTGCATTCATGTGGTCGTCGGCCTTTACCTCGGCCCGGATCATCGTGGTTCATGCGCCGCCGCTCGGGGTTTCGGCCCTGCGATTCCTGATTGCCGGCACCATCGCCATCGTTATCGCCCGGCTGCTCGGCCAGTCATGGCGGCTGACCACCAGCCAGGCGCGGCTGACCGTCGTTTTCGGCATTTGCCAGAACGCGCTCTATCTGGGGCTGTTCTTCATCGCCATGCAGACCATCGAAGCCTCGCTTGCCGCCATCATCGCCTCGACGATGCCGCTGCTGGTGGCCCTGTCGGGCCGGGTCATTCTTGGCCAGCGGGTGCCGCCGCTGGGGGTTGCCGGGCTTTTCGCGGGGTTCGCGGGCGTCGCCGTCATCATGGCCAGTCGCATTCAGGCAGGCGGCGCCGACCCTGCCGGGATCGCGCTGTGCGTCATCGGCGTCACCGCGCTGACCTTCGCCACGCTGGCGGTACGGGGTGCCTCGTCCGGCGGCAACGTGCTGATGATCGTCGGGATGCAGATGCTGGTCGGAGCGGCGGTGCTGCTGCCGGTATCGCTGCTGACCGAGGCCTGGGTCTTCGACTGGACACCGGCTGTGATTGCCGCATTCGCCTATACGGTCATCGTTCCGGGTCTGATCGCAACGCTGGTCTGGTTCCTGCTGGTGCGCCGGGTCGGCGCGGTCAAGGCCGCGACCTTCCATTTCCTCAATCCGTTTTTCGGAGTCGCGGTGGCCGCGATCCTGCTCGGCGAAAGGCTCGGCCTCTGGGATGCCGTCGGTGTTGCCATCATCATGGCCGGGATCCTTGCGGTGCAGATTTCGCGGCACTCGACGGCGCCCTAGGTCTGGAGATCCGGCTGCCGCCGGCCCGTTCTTAAAATCGGCGATGCGGACAAAGCTGCCGTTCTCCCTTCGCCCGGAACAGCCGCTTCAGCGGCCCGGGCGGGCGCCTTGCGACTTACCGCGCGCACGAACGTTGGAGGTTTGTGGCAGGCATAAAATGACGACCACAAGCGTTGCGCGCCCACCCGGCAGACGGGCGCCGCCCTCCATCATGCCAGTTGTTTTCCATCACAATGCGCTCAATGCGACCTTTCGCAGGCGGGCACGGAACGGTCTTCGATGCCGCTCGTATCAGAGGGCGTTGAGCAGCGCCGGTGTCGGCCATGCGTCGGCGGGCAGGCCCAGCCGCTGCTGTTCGGACTGCACCGCCTCGCG
This sequence comes from Tropicimonas sp., assembly GCF_047971885.1. Lineage (NCBI taxonomy): Bacteria > Pseudomonadati > Pseudomonadota > Alphaproteobacteria > Rhodobacterales > Roseobacteraceae > Tropicimonas > Tropicimonas sp. The sequence continues at coordinate 10,062 of NZ_JBKEAE010000168.1, forward strand.
CGTCCGTTCGCCGACGATGCCGTCGACCCCGCCGACATCGTGGCCGCGCGCTTCGAGCTTGCGTTGCAGCGCCATCACCTGTTCGCCCGAAAGCCCCGGTTCGGGATTGCCGGCGGCATAGACCGGCGCCCCTTCGAGCCGGGTGGCGAAATAGGCTGCGGTCGTCACATAGACGAAGCTCTTGTTCCATTCGAAATAGATGTGGAAGTTCGGATAGGCGAGGAAGGCCGGCCCCCTGCGCCCCTGCGGCAGCACGACCGAGGCGGGCAGATCGGCGGATCCGAAGCTGCCCTGGCGCGGGCGCACGCCAAGCGTCTCCCATTCGGTGACGGTTCTG
>NZ_JBKEAE010000193.1:0-9973 GCF_047971885.1 Tropicimonas sp.
CGCCCAGATCGACAGCCAGCTTCGCCCGGCTGCCGAAGCTCATCACCAGCCGCCGGCGCGCCTCGACGATGCGCCCGGCCCGCGCCGGGTCATGGAGCGGCACCGGCGCGGCACGATCGAACGCCGCCAGCGCGGCACGCCGGAGCAGCGCCAGCCAGCACGCGGCAAACTCCGCCCGGCCATGATCGCCGAAGGGCCCCGGCCCCGGCTCCGCCGCCTGCGCCTCGGCCAGAATCTCGTGGAACGCCCGGTCGGCGGCGTCCAGCACCTCACCCGAGACCGCGTCGAGCACGCCCTTGCCGGTATCGGCCGTCCCGTCGCCGAAGACTGCCCGCCTGACATGGCGGCGTGTCTCGAACGCCGCCTGATCCGCCGCGTTCGCCATGTCGACGGCCAGCGCATCGAGATCGTATTGCCGCCCGGCATCGGCCACCAGATGCAGCGGCAGTTCCGCCTCGAGGAACGACACCGCCTCCATGTTGTTCATGTTCCAGCCGGCCACGCGCAGGCGCGGCTCCGGGTGCTGCTGGCCAGCCGTAAGCCGGTTCTCGCGCTCCTTCAGCGCCCGGACATTCCCGGATCGCAGATCCCCCACGCGGCGCGCCACATCCACCCAGTCCCGCGCCCGGAACACCTGCGCATTGGGTTTGACCGAATAGGGCTCGGAATCGGGTTTCACCTGCCGATAGGGCGTCATCGGGTGCTGCCAGAGCCCGTAATCCAGCCCGTGCGGCTTCTGCACGAAGCCGGTCACATTTCCCTGCCCGTCCGCCATCAACGTCATCCGCCGCGGCATGCCGAAATGGCTGTGCAGCGGGTGAAACCCCGGCGTGTCGGCATGAACCTTGCCCTTCACCCGGCGCGGCCCCAGCCAGGCGAAGACATCGCGCAGATCCCCGACCGGCGCGATCTGCGGCGCCAGATTGGCCCAGACCTTGCGCCACAGCGGCACCGGCGCCCCGCCCGCGCCCTGCGGCACCACCAGCACGCTCAGCGGCCCGCCGCCGCGCATCGACGTCATGTTGCCCGCCCCGCCGGTCGGCGCAAAGGCCTGAAGCGTATAAAGCGCCATCGCCGCTTCCGCCGGCGCCATCGCCGCAGTCCGGCCGCGATGGGTCAGCAGATCGGAAGTCTTCCTCTGGCCGTTGGCGCCGGGCGTGTCGATCAGCAGCGCTTCTATCGGTGTGGGATCGCCGTCGAGCCCGCCGAATTCCTGCAAAAAACGCGCGCCGTCGCCGAACAATTCGAAAGCCGGCGCCAGAGGCGCCAGACGCGCCGCCCAGTCCGCCGGCGGCGTCGCCCAGCCGGCGCGCCATTCCACCAGCCCCATCGGCGCCAGCGCAACCGATACGATCCCGATCAGAAACTCGAAAGCCGCCGCGTTGAAATCGCCGCGCGGCCAGTCGGGTTCGACCGCATCTTCGGCGGCGAACAACCCGGTCAGCCGCATCACACGCCGCCCCCCATCCGCAGTACGGACAGGCAGGAACGGATCGGTCAGCAGGTTGAAGGACATCACACTACTTTCCATATACTGAATAGGATGCTACGCCATAAATCAGGCGTAGCAAGGTGGCCGTGACACAATGTCAGAAAGGCTACGTTACGTTATGGGGGAACCATTTTCATACCTCCGTTGGCTTTGCGCGGCATCTTTTCCAGGGACGTGCGCCGACTGGGGTTAAAGGAGCTGACGAGAATTCTCGTCAGCTCCTTTTTTGGTAACGGAGATCCAACTTCTCGTCAAGAGAAGTATGTACTTGCTATGCAAGAGGAACATAATCCTGACCTTACGTGGTCTCATGGCGCAATGCCGGCTTGGGAGTTCTCTTTCGAGATCGCAAGCCAGCCGTTAGTCCGGGCCAGTCTTGAGATTATCCTCCAAATTCCAGCCCGGACTTAGAAGGCCGCTGTCAATAGCCTGCCGGAAGTCTATCCAACCATCCCCGCGTGGGCGGGGAACACATAGGAACCACTACATGCATCGCATGGACATACGGCTCATACCCGCTCAGCGAGTAACCCTTTCAAGATAAACGATCCCTGCCAGCAGACAATCCCATTACCCGGTCATAGCGGAGCGGCCGCTGGCCGGCGTCGTCCTGAAGCATCACCTGCCCGTCATCAGCCACGATCGCCACATCGGGCTCCCAGTCGCGCCAGTCGGCGCGGGCGGCTGCGGCGGCATCCGCCACTTCGGGCGCGGGTTCGAGACCCGCAAGCCACTTTCTGCGGATGGCGATCTCCGAACGTGGCCAGGCCTGATCCGGGCCCGGCGCCCAGGGAACCGCCCTGCCCCGCTCCAGCCGCGCCAGACGCCGCACCGTCACCGCTTCGCCCAGCCTTGTGCCGATCTCCTGTTCGGCGGTGACGGGATGGGCGCCATAGCCCGCGTCCAGCGTGACGGTGTTCAGTCTGGCGAGCGTGCTTGCGCCGTGGCTGTCGCCTTCGGCCTCCGTCGCGCCGCGTTCCAGCCCCGGCGGAACGGGCGCGGGCGCGTCGCCATAGACGGCCTCGATCAGGCTGCGCAGGCCGCCCGCCACGCCCGGCGCACCGGGGGCGACAATCCGCCCGGCGCCAAATACCGCCTGCGCGCTGCGCCACATCACCGCCGGATCGCGATAGACCGCCGCCGCCTTTCCCAGCACCGGATCGAGCCAGCCCGCCCCGACCGTTTCGTCCGGCGCGGGCGAAAGAACATGCAGCACCGGTTCGGGAAGGGGGCGCGCGCCGCGCGGATGGCGCCACAGCCGCCCGGCGCGCTGGATCAGCAGGTCGACCGGCGCAAGGTCGGTGAAGATCACGTCGAAATCGACATCGAGCGATTGCTCGACCACCTGTGTGGCCACCAGGATCCGGCCCTCCCGCCCCTGCCCCGTCTTGCCAAAGCGCGTCAGCGCGCGGGCCTCGATCTCCTGCCGGTCGCAGATGGCGAAACGGGCATGGAACAGCTCTGCCCCCGGCAGGCGCGCCGCCATGGCAATGGCCTCGTCCACCGCGTTGCACAGCACCAGAACCGCCGCCCCCTGCCCCGCCGCCGCCAGCGCATCGGCGGCAACCGCCTCGCGGCTGGTGGCGCGGGCAACGCGGACGGTGCGTTCCGATGCCGCGGGGATGTGTTCGGCGCTGCGGTGATGCCGGGCCGCCAGCGTGGCCAGCGGAAAATGGTTGACATCTGTCAACTCCACCGTTCGCGGCGCAACACCTCCGCCGGAGTTGACAGCCGTCAACCCGCCCGCCGCGCCGGTGAAGGCCGAAACCAGATCCACCCGCCGCCGCTGCGGCAAGGTCGCCGACAGCACGATCACCGATCCGCCCGCCAGGGCATGCGCCTCCAGCAGGCGCTGCAATTCGATGCCCATATAGGCATCATAGGCATGTGCCTCGTCGACGATCAGCACCCGACCGGCCAGCCCCGCCAGCCGCAGGGCCGAAAATCGCTTTGGCAGCACCGCCAGCAGCGCCTGATCGACGGTTCCGGCCCCGACATCGGCAAAGAACGCCTTGCGGCGATGATCGGCGATCCAGTCGTTGCACTGTGCCTCGGCGCTGTCGGGATCGGCATTGCGGACAGTCCGAAACGGCGCATTCATCGCTGCATGCCCATGCGCCAGTACCAGCGACGGCAGGCAGCCCCCGGCAAAGAGCCCGCGATGCGCCCGAACCAGACGTTCGAACATCGCATTCGCCGTCGCTTCGGTCGGCAGCGCGAAATAGAGGCCCTCACCCTTGCCGGCCGCCATCATCCGGGCCGCCAGCACCAGCGCGGCCTCGGTCTTGCCGGAACCGGTGATATCCTCGATCACCGCAATGCACGGGCCTTCGGGAAGGGCGACGGTCTCGGCCCATCGCTGCATCGGACGCGGGTCCGCCGCCGCCTCGGGCGAAATTGCCGCCAGACCTGGGCCGGGATTCGGCAGGCCCGGCAGCAGGCCCTTGGCGGCAAGCGCCGCGCGGGCGACCAGGCGCATTTCCCGGAAATAGGACGGCAGGTCGGACGGATCGCCCGGCCCGAAGAATTCCGCATCCGAGCCCACCCAGTCCGCCAGCGTCACCAGCCCGGCCGATTGCCAGGAAATCAGCCGGATCAGCGCGGGATCCGAGATCTCCAGCGGTTCGATACCGGCAGCATCGAGAACCGCGACCGCGATCTGTGCGGCCGCGATCCGCAGCGCCTCCTGAACCGGGTGATGCCCCCGCCACGCCCAGTCGTCCGGCGCCGGTGGCTGGCCGTGATGACCGGCGGAGGGCGCCAGAAGCGCCGCCAGATCATCCCCGTCGAGCGCCGGGAAAAGCCGGTCCAGAACCGGTGCCAGATCACCGCAGGCGAATAGCCGCGCGGTCAGCCGCCAGTGCCGGATTCGCGGGACCGCAGATGGAAAGACCAGCGGTTCCGAACAAAGATCGGCGCGCAGGCCCTGGAACGCATCGCTGCATTTTCCCAGATCGTGCAATGCCGCCAGCGCGACCCGCAACTGCCCGAGCGTTTCGGCGGGCAGGCCGACAACAGCGGCCTCGCGGGCGAGGCGGTCGGGCAGGGCGCTGTTCAGCTCCGCCATGACCGCGGCCACATCGAGAAGATGCGCCGGCAGGGATTTCACCCCGGTCTCGAAGGTCTTGGCCCAGATCATGATCGCACTCCGCCGCTGCTGGTCAGGCGGCCCGTCGGGACGGCGCGTTCAGCAATGCCATCACCATCGGCCCGGGACTGAAACTGCCGGCCGCCGACTTGCGCGTCAATGTCCGCAGATAGGCGCCAGGCGATGCGATGCGGTCCGCGCGCTGGAGAATGCACGCTGTCACGATCGCGGCGTTGCAATGGCCCATCTGGGTTGTCGCTTCCCCCCAGGTTTCGGCGGAAATGCCCAGCCAGGGACGGATCTGATTGACGGCACCAAGAAAATCCCGCCAGTGGCGGATTTCCTCTGGCAGATACTCGCTCAGGTTCGAGCAGGCTTTCTGCACAAGGTGGAGCGGTATTGGCGGGTCGTTTTCAGCCAGAGCGCTTGCCGGTTCCTGCGCGGTTTTGGCCATTTGCCGGCTTTCCTGGCAGGATTCAGATTCGGGGATATTGTCTGAATTGTGATAGTGCCGCTCATTCTGGCTGTCACTGCCGCTCGTTTTCGAAGCGGTACGTCGTGTTTCCAGAAGGTTATCGACAATTCCGCGCAGCCGCTCGACGTTTTTGGCCAGCGCCGAGAGATCGTTTGGCGACAGGCGCCGGCGCAGCGCCCGGCGCAGCGCCGAAAGCGGTTCGGCCACATCGCTGCCGGGCACCATGAGCCCGGACTGCGTGGCATAGGCAATGAGCTTGGTTACGTCGCGCAACCCGAGCACAACCGCCTCGCGCTGACGGCGCAGCGCCTCGGCGCTGTCGGCGGCCTGTTGTGCGGCCCCGGCGATTTCCCCGGCACGGGTCAGCAGCGGGCGCAGGTCGAATCCGAAGGCGACGGCGATTCTGCCCTGACGATCCCGCGCGGCGTAGCGCTTGCCGTTGGGGCTGTCGTGACGCGCGATCAGGCCGGCTTCGACCAGCGCGGCGATATGGCGGCGCAAGGTGGCCTCGGCCATGCCGTGGGCGCGCAGGGCAAGCGTCCGGTTCGAGGGGAAGACGATCAGCACCCCGCTGTCATCGAGCGTATCGCCGGGCAGGAAGCTCAGCAGCGCGTTGAGAACCGTCAGTGTCCGGCCGGAAAGGCCGAATGCCAGACGCGCGGCGGTGAGGTCGCGGAATATCTGCCATTTGCCGGCGGAAGGCCGCAGGGCAGGGGCCTCGGCGTGGGCACGGGCAGCCAGTTGGCCAGCCGTCACCGGCCGCCGCCCGAAGGACGTGGTTGTGAGTCGTTGCATGGGTCTTTCACAGGACAGAACTTTCCCGCCGCCCCAAGACGTGAGTTGACAGCCGTCAACGATGCGGACTATCAAGGAAGTGCTAGATCACTTGAGAAGTCCTTCGGAGTCATGTCCGGGGGGCTTTTCTTTTGGTTCCGCCTTTTTGTGCCTCCTTGGTTACTGCTCGGTCATCACACCGCACGGGCCGGTTACGATTTCTTTTTATCGTGTTGTTTCAGCCAGTTGCGGTGAATTTCGCTAAGGTTCGCGGCCAGCCATTCGTCAAAACCCCCGGCGCCGGCATGGGGAATCGTCACGGTTGTCGCGCCGCGTCTGCGTGTCAGGCGGCCGATTTCGGCCCCGCTGTCGGACCGCAGGACAATTGCTTCGCCGCCCGCTTCGGCCGCCGCCTGTCTGCGCAGGGGCAGGGTGAGCGCATTGAGAAGCGCCTCGAAACGGTCGTTCGAGGTCGGTCCGCCGGCAAGGTTTGCATGTGCCATGGCCGTATCCGGATCGGTGCCGCTGACGCGCAAAGCCTCGACCAGCTTCAGCCAGCGGTCGCGGCCGATCGCCGGCGCGGCGCCGATCACCGCGATCAGGTCGGGGCCGAGCGCATCGGCCACCTGCAACAGGCGGCTCATCTGCGTCTTGTCGACGTTGAGCGCCTCGCAGATCACCTTGCGCCCGTAGCCGGCATCGCGCATCTGGCGTGAGAAATTGGCCTTTTCGATGAAGGTCAGATCCTTGCGGACGGTGTTTTCCTGCCCCTGGGCGACCACCAGTTCGCGATCGTCCAGATCGCGGATCATCGCCTTGACCGGCTGCCCCAGATCGCGCAGCGCCAGCACGCGGCGCCGGCCATAGACGATCTGATAGCGCTCGGGGTGGTCGGGATGCGGGCGCACCAGCACCGGCACCTGCTGGCCGTGTTCGCGGATCGAGGCAGTCAGGGCGGCCAGTTCCGTGTCGTCGTCCAGCCGGTCCACCAGCCCGCCCCGGTCGATGAGGAACGGGTCAATCTCGGCGATGGCGCGCGATTTCAGCTCGGCGATCGACTGGCTGACCGCGCCGATGGCGCCCCTGGAATAGCGCGGCCGCTGCGAGGCGGCGGGCGGGGCAGGGGGCTCGGCCCCTTCGGGCTGCGCCTTCTGATCGCCGATCAGCCCCTGAAGCAGGTTCTTGCGTGCCATCGCTACCTCCCCTCGGCCACCGGCACCCGCCCCCAGGCGCGCTGGATCAGGCCCTCGATCTCGCCGTTGACGGCGTTCAGGCTTTCCATCGCGCGCTCATAGGTCGTGCGGGTGAACTGCGATTTCTCGATCTCGTAGAGCGTCTGCTTGGTGATGCCGGCGTCGGAAATCGCCGTCGATTTCAACATGGTATGGTTGAGCACATGGTCGCCGAACATCGAGCGCATGAAGCTGACCATCTGGTTCTGCGGCCCGTCGCCGGGCTCGTAGCGGGTGACCAGATAGCGCATCCAGTCATAGGACATGTCGCCGCCGGCATCGGCGACAACACCCAGAAGGTTCGATGTCATCAGCAGGAACTGGCACATCGACATCACGTCGAGCATCTGCGGATGCACCGTGACCAGCACCGCCGTCGCCGCCGACAGCGCCGACATGGTGAGAAAGCCGAGCTGCGGCGGGCAGTCGATGACCACCAGATCGTAATCGCCCTCGACCCCCGCCAGCACATCGCTGACGCGGGTGAAAAACAGCTTGTTCACCCCCTGCGCCAGCACCATCGGCGTTTCGTGTTCGAACTCCATCAGGTCGAGATTGCCCGGCACGATATCGAGATTGGTGAAATAGGTGCGCTGGACGATCCCGGAAAGCGGCACAGGATCGTCGTAGCGGATGGCATCGTAGAGCGTTCCGCCGTCGAGCAGGTCGAATTCGGGCTGGAACCCGTGCAGCCCCGAAAGGCTCGCCTGCGGATCGAGATCGATCGCCAGGACGCGATAGCCGTCGAGCGCGCATTTCTGCGCCAGATGGGCCGATGTCGTCGTCTTGCCCGAGCCGCCCTTGAAATTGATGACGGTGATCACCTGCAGGTGGTCGCCGGCGCGCCGACCCGGCATGTAGGTGCCCGGAACCTTGGCGCCCTTCTCCAGCAGCCGGCGCAGGGCCTGAATATCGTCGGGCGAATAATAGCGCCGGCCGGCGGCACGGATCTCGGGCGAGGGGCCGCGGCCCTCCAGATGCAGCTTGCGCAGATAGGCATCCCTGACACCGAGCAGGTCCGCCGCCTCGCCCGAGGTGAACCGGCGCAATTCCTTCCTTGCGTCGGGCGGAAAGAGCTGCGCACGATGCGCCTGAAGCCGCTCGGAGAGCATTTCGGCATGCGTACCGACCAGCCGGTCGATACGGTGGGACGCGCCGAAATCGGGATCTGCCTGTGCCATTGTCTTCTGCTCTTGTCTGCCGTTCCGCCCGCTGCCGGTCTCCGTTTGTTACGGTTTTTGCCGGTCATTTCACTTATTGCCGTTACTATGTGCACAGGGATTCGGATTCGGGCAAGCGTTTTCTCGCTCACACGACCTGCCGGGGCCGGATCGATCCGCCATGCCGCGTCTTGTCCTGTTCTTGACCTTTGCGCCGGCAGGGTGTATCTAGCCAGATAGCTAGACAGGAGATGGCCGTGCTGACGCTTCAGGATGCGAAGAACAGGTTCAGTGCCGTGGTCGAGGCGGCGCTGGCCGGCCGGCCGCAGGCGGTTTCGCGCCGCGGCAAGCCGGCGGTGGTGGTGGTCTCGGCTGCCGAATACGCCCGCCTTGTCGAGGCCGCGAAAGCCCGGCGCGAAAGCTTCGCCGAGCATCTGATGGCCTTTCCCGGCAGCGAGGTCGAACGGCTCGATGCGGTGCCCCGGGATGTGGAATTTTGATATATATCCTTGATACAAACGTCATTTCTGCCGTGCGCCGCCCTGATCGCGCCCCCCGGGTGGCTGCCTGGCTCGCCGCGCAGGCAGAGGAAAATCTCTATCTGAGCGTCGTCACGCTGGGAGAGATAGAGCGTGGCATCCGGCGGCAGGAGCGCCGCGACCCGGGTTTTGCCGCCGATCTGCGGGCCTGGCTCGACCGTACGGTCTCGGTCTTTGCCGACCGCATCCTGCCCTTCGGGGCCGGGGATGCGCTGATCTGGGGCCGGCTGTCGGCCGATCTGGGTCATCCCGGCGCCGATCTGATGATCGCCGCGCAGGCCCTTGCCCGCGACGGGGTTGTCGTCACCGGGAACGGCGCAGATTTTCGTGCGACGGGCGCGCGCCTGCTCGATCCGTTCTGAGCCGGTGACCGTATCCGGAACAGGAGCGGAGAGGGCGCCCGCGCGATCGTCGCTCCCGATCCGCCGCCTTGCCGCCGCTTCTGCCATCTTTCCACAGCCTGTCATATTGCTTCCGATAAGGCAAACTTATCAGAGGCAAGGGCCGGCGTACAGTGACGGCGGATGAAAGGGATTTCGCCACTCGAAAGCGCCGCCATGGGATAATCTTGTGGCATGACATTCCAGTCCACTGCCATCTCCGGCGACCAAACCTTCCTACCGAAAGTGCCGGGCTGGGTCACCTCCTGGCGGGCAGAAACCCCTGAAACAGTGGCCTTTCGGTCGGGGGCGGTGCTGACGGTACTCGATCAGCTGATCAGGGATACCAAGCATAGCGTGCCGGTGAGATTGCTGGCCAACCAGTTGGCGCTGAGCGCGGCGACGGCGACCTCGAAACTGGAAGGGCGGCTGGCGCGGGAGGCGGATAACCGAAGGACGACAGGAAGGCCTTGGAGGGACCGTAGACGCCTTCGAAGGGCGTTGGCGTGGTGGCCGAGAGCGAGCTCACGAGCATGATCCTGCCACCGCCCGCGGCGACCATCTGCGACACCAGCGCATGGGCCATGCGCACCGGGGACAGGATGTTGAGGCCAATGAGCCCCAGGTGTTGTTCGAGCGAGATATCGGAAAAGCTGGCTCCGCCGGTGGCGATGCCGGCGTTGAAGATCACGATCGCAGGTATGCGCCCGGTGATCCGGGCACGCGGCACGCGGACCGTCTCGGTCCCGAAGGTGCCGGTAAGCTGCCGTTCGCGGTGCCCATGGCGATACCCTTTCGCGGCCCCGGCGCCACGGTCGTAGCGAAGACGACCA